>DATLFZ010000550.1:0-11752 GCA_035540795.1 Beijerinckiaceae bacterium
CCCCTCGACCGGCACGGCGGCCAGCGCCCCCCCCGGCGTCAGGAGGAGTTTTGCTACCACCCCGGCGAGGAGCGTCGTCGCCACCGCCCGTACCCAGACCAGGATCTCGGCGTTGTCCGACAACCCCCGCGACAGAAAAACCCCGAGCACGCGCCAGATCTCGCTCGGCAGAAAGCCGACCACGATCAGGAGCAGGTACGGCCACCACGGCGCGTAGCTCATACGAGCCTCCAGCGGATCCTGCCGGAGAGGTAGGCGAGGGTGCCGCCGATGAGCCCGGTGGCGAGGAGGTCGAACTCCTTGCCGAACACGAAGGTGAACACGGGCGCGAGCGCGAAGCCGAGCACGACCGCGACCACGTCCGCCGGCATCCGGATGCCGGCGACGAGGGAGACGGTGAAGAACATCGGCGTGAGGAACAGCACCGCGGCGGCGAGATGCGGCGGCAGCGCGCCGGTGAGGTAGTAGCCGATCACCGTGAAGACGGTGCCGACGACGAGGCAGGTGTTGGCGAAGCCGAGGAAGTAGGGCACCCGCTCGGGCTGGGGCATGGGCGGCAGGCGGCGCGTGCCCTCGACCCACATGGTCACCGCGATGTAGTGGGCGCACAGGAGTTGCAGCCAAAGGGCCTGGCCCGGGCGGCGCAGCAGCGGCATCAGCGCCATGGTCATGGGCAGGAGCCGCACCGAGGACAGGGTCACGGCGATGGCGACGACGGGGAGCGCCGCCCCGCTGGCGATCCCGCCGAACAGGATCACCTGGGCGGGGCCGGCGAACATCAGCACCGTCGCCGCCACCGCGAGCGCGAGCGAAAAACCCGACTCGCGCACGACGCCGGCGATGCCCATCAGGCTGAACCCGAGCACGAAGGCGGGCAGCGACAGGGCGCCGGCGGCGCCGCTCAGGGCGGCGGCCCAGGGGCTCCGGACAGGGCCGGTCGGTTCGTCCGTCATCCCGCCCGCAAAGCCGCTCGCCGCGGGCGGGTCAAGGCGGCCCGGCGCGGAGCCGCCCTGCTCCGGGCGCCCGTCAGTTGGCGACGGCGCCCGCTTCCTTGAGCACCGGCGTCCAGCGCGCGACCTCGCTCTCGACGAGCTTCTGCAACGCGGCGGGGGTGCGGCCCTGCTTGTCGGGCAGGACGCTGCCGAGCTCGAGCAGGCGCTTGCGGGTGTTGTCGTCGTCGAGGGCCTTGTCGAGGGCGTCGACGAGCCTGTCGACGATCTCCTTCGGCGTGCCCTTCGGCGCGAACAGGGCGTTCCAGGCGCTGACCTGGAAGTCCGGCAGGCCGGCCTCGATGGTGGTCGGCACGTCCGGGATCGCCGGCGAGCGCTGCGGGGTGGCGATGGCCATCGCCTTGATGGTGCCGGCCTGGATCTGCGGCACGAGATTGACGATCTGGTCGCAGCCGTAATCGACCTGGCCGGCGACGAGGTCGTTGAGCGCCGGTCCGGTGCCCCGGTAGGCCACCCGCGACGGCTTCGCCCCGATCATCGCGTTCAGCAGCGTGCAGGTGGTGAACGAGACCGAGCCGACCCCCGCATGGGCCTCGTTGAGCTTGGCCGAGTTGGCCTTGGTGTAGGCGATGAACTCCTTCAGGTCCTTCGCCGGAAAGTCCTTCTTCGTGACGATGACGATGGGCGTGCCGGCGACGAGGCCGATCGGCTCGAAGTCCTTGGCCGGGTCGTAGCGCAGGTTGGGGTAGAGGGCGGGCGCGGCCCCGTGGGTGCCCATGTGGCCCATGGCGATGGTGTAGCCGTCCGGTGTCGCCTGCTTGCCGCGGGTGATGCCGGTGGTGCCGCCGGCCCCGGCGACGTTCTCGACGACGAGCTGCTGGCCGAGCGTGCGCGACATGTGGTCGGCGACGATGCGGGCGACCACGTCGGTCGGGCCGCCGGCCGCGAAGGGCACGATGATGGTGACGGGCCGCTGCGGGTAGCCCTGCGCGGCGGCCCCGGTCGCGGCGAGCGCCGCGGCGGCGGCGAGAATGGCGAGCGTTCTTCTCATGGGGTTTCCTCCTGACGTTCTGTTCCGCCGATCCAACCAGCGGTTCTCTTCCGCTTCAAGTCACCTTCACTCGACGAAGACCTGCTCGCGGCCCTTGCGGATCGCCGGCAGCACCGCGATCACCAGCATGATCGCCGCGATGGCGAGCAGGAGCGCGCTGATCGGCCGGTCGAGGAAGGTCATCATGTCGCCGCGGGAGATGATCAGCGCCCGGCGCAGGTATTCTTCCATCAGGCGGCCGAGGACGAAGCCGAGCAGCAGGGGCGCCGGCTCGAATCCGAACTTGATCAGCGCGTAACCCATGATGCCGAAGGCCGCGATGGCGAGGACGTCGGAGGGCGCGCTGTTCACCGAGTAGATGCCGATGCAGCAGAACATCAGGATCGCCGGGAACAGCAGCCGGTAGGGCACCTGCAGCAGCTTCACCCACAGGCCGATGAGCGGCAGGTTGATGACCAGGAGCATCAGGTTGCCGATCCACATCGAGGCGATCATGCCCCAGAACAGGTTCGGGTTCTTGGTCATGACCTGCGGCCCCGGCACGATGCCGTGGATGGTCATGGCCCCGACCATCAGCGCCATGACCGCGTTCGGCGGGATGCCGAGCGTCAGGAGCGGGATGAACGAGGTCTGCGCGCCGGCGTTGTTGGCGCTCTCCGGCCCGGCGACGCCCTCGATGGCGCCGCGGCCGAACCGGCTCGGGTCGGCGGCGATCTTCTTCTCGATCGTGTAGGAGGCGAAGGGGCCGAGCACCGCCCCGTTGCCGGGCAGGATGCCGAGCGCCGCGCCGATGCCGGTGCCGCGCAGGATCGGCATCGCGCTCTGCTTCATGTCCTCCCAGTTGGGGAGGAGCCGACCGATCTTCTTCCGCACGACGTCGCGCGTTTCGCTGTGGTCGAGATTGCGCAGGATCTCGGCGATGCCGAACAGGCCCATGGCGAGCACGGCGAAGTCGATGCCGTCGGCGAGGAACATGAGCCCGAAGGTCATGCGCTCCTGGCCGGTCTCGAGGTCGGTGCCGACGGTCGAGAGCAGGATGCCGACGAGGATCATGGCGACGGCGCGCAGGAGCGAGCCGCGCGCCAGCACGACCGCGAAGACGAGGCCCATCACCATCAGCGAGAAGTACTCGGCCGGCCCGAAGATCAGCGCGAGGCGGGTGAGCGGCGCGCCGAGCGCCGCGATGACCACCGTGGCGACGCATCCGGCGAAGAACGAGCCGATGGCGGAGATGCCGAGCGCGATGCCGGCCCGGCCCTGGCGCGCCATCTGGTGGCCGTCCAGCACGGTGACGACCGAGGTCGCCTCGCCCGGGATGTTGACCAGGATCGCCGTCGTCGAGCCGCCGTACTGGGCGCCGTAATAGATGCCGGCCAGCATGATCAGCGCCCCGACCGGGTCGAGCCCGAACGTGATCGGCAGCAGCATGGCGATGGTGGCGATCGGCCCGACCCCGGGCAGGACGCCGATCAGCGTCCCGACCATGCAGCCGAGGAAGGCGAGCCCGATGTTCTGCAGGGTGAGGGCGACCGAGAACCCGAGCGCGAGGTTCGAGAAGATGTCCATGGCTCAGACGTGGATCACGCCCGGCACGATCAGGATCGGGATCGGCAGCTTGAGCATGTAGCGGAACAGGAGCACGCAGAAGGCGGTCATCACCGCCGTGAAGATCACGAGCTCGCGCCAGCGCACCTCGGGCGTGGCGAAGCCGCCGATGATCATGGCGAGCGGCCCCGCGACCGCGAGGCCGACGACCCGGATGGTGAGCGCGAAGGCGACGATCGCCGCGCAGACGAGGAGCGGGCCGCGGAGCGACCAGCGCTGCAGCGCCTCGCCGGGCTTGAAGACGGCGAGGGCCACGAGCGCGAGCCCGCTCAGCACCACGCCGATCGCGAGCCAGCGCGGCATCATGGCCGGGCCCATGGCCCGCAGGGTCCCCTGCGACAGCTCGCTGCTCGCCCAGATTGCGAACAGGCCGAGGCCGATCAGCCCGAGGCCGGCGACGAACCCTTGCGGGCTGCGGATGCGCCCGCGGCGCGCCTCCGACGGCGTGACCTCGACCGGCATGGAGCCTCCCCGCCCGCCCTGCGGCGGCTGTTCTCGTTGCAGCGGTTGTGCCCCAATTTCCCGTTCTCGATCAAGCGCCGGCTCCGCCGCCGCGCAGGGCGGCCGGTCAGGCCCCCGCCCGGCGTTCGACCATGCCGGCGAGGAGCGCGGCGCCGAGCGGGATGACCTCGTCATCGAAATCGTAGCCGGCGTTGTGGAGTGCCGCCCCCGGACGCTGGCCGAGCCACAGATAGGCGCCGGGCACCGCGAGCAGCATGTCGGCGAAGTCCTCGCTGCCCATCCGGGGCGGCGGGTCGGTGTCGACCTGGTCGGCCCCGAACAGGGATGCGGCGACCTCCGCGGCGGCCCGGGCCTGGGCGTCGTGGTTGCGCAGGACCGAGAAGATGTCCCGGATGTCGACCGTGATCGCGGCTCCGAAGGCCTTGGCGATCCCGTCCGCGAGCTCCCGGATGCGCCGCCCCGCGAGGGCGCGGGTCGCGTCGTCGAAGGTCCGGATCGTGCCGGCGAGGGTGACCTCCTCGGGGATGACGTTGTAGGCGGCCCCGCCGTGGATCTGGGTGATCGAGACGACGAGGGCCTGGAGCGGATCGGCGTTGCGGCTGACGATGCTCTGCATCGCCTGGCCGAGGGTGAGCGCGACGACAGTCGGGTCGATCGACTGGTGCGGCCAGGCGCCGTGCGCGCCGCGGCCGGCGACGCGGATGTCGAAGAAGTCCGCCGCCGCCATGGCGGGGCCGGGGCGCACGCCGATGCGGCCGCGGGGCCCGTCCGGCGCGTTGTGCAGCCCATAGACCTCGTCGCACGGGAACCGGTCGAACAGGCCGTCGGCGATCATGGCGCGGGCGCCGCCGAGGCCCTCCTCCGCCGGCTGGAAGATGAACACCGCGGTGCCGTCGAAGGCGCGGGTCTCGGCGAGGTAGCGGGCCGCGCCGAGCAGCATGGTGGTGTGGCCGTCGTGGCCGCAGGCATGCATCTTGCCCGGGACCGTCGAGCGGTAGGGCAGGTTGGTGGTCTCGTGGATCGGCAGGGCGTCCATGTCGGCGCGCAGGCCGATGCGCCGCCCGCCGCCCCGTCCCTCGAGGACGCCGACGACACCGGTGCGGCCGATCCCGCGATGGACCTCGATGCCCCAGGCGGCGAGGCGCTCGGCGACGATGGCCGAGGTCCGCTCCTCCTCGAAGCCGATCTCGGGATGGGCGTGCAGGTCGCGCCGGATGGCGACGAGCTCGTCCTGATACGAGGCGATCCGTTCCTTCATGCCCATGGTCGGTCCCCGGCTGCTCCGGCCGTTGGTACGCAACCCGGGCCGGCTCGGCAATCGCCCGGGATCGTCCGCTCCCGGCCGGGCGCGTTATGCGTCCGGAACAGGAGGTGGTCCATGGACGCGGAACGGGAGGACCGGACGGCCCGGGAGCGGTGGCGCGCGCTCGTCGGACTCGAGCGCTGGCTCGACACGCCCATGATGGTGCTGAGCTTCGCCTGGCTCGTGCTCGTCATCGTCGAACTCGCCTTCGGCATGACCGCGCTGCTGCAGGCGCTCGGCACGGCGATCTGGCTCGTCTTCATCGCCGAGTTCGGCCTGCGCTTCGCCCTCGCCCCGGACAAGCGCCGCTTCCTCGGGCGCCGATGGATCACCGTGATCGCCCTGGCGGCGCCGGCGCTGCGCCTCCTCTACGTCTTCCGCTTCCTCAAGTTCGCCCGGGCGGCCCGCGGCTTCCGGCTGGTGCAGATCGTCGGCACGGCCAACCGGGGCATGAACGCCCTGCGGGCGAGCCTGAGCCGGCGCGGCCTCGGCTACGTGATCGTCCTCACCCTCCTGATCGCGCTCCTCGGCGCCGGCGGCATGCTCGCCTTCGAGCCCGCGCACGAGGTCCGGGGCGGCTTCGCCAGCTACTGGGACGCCCTGTGGTGGACCGGGATGCTGCTGACCACGATGGGCACCGACTTCTGGCCCCAGAGCCTCGAAGGCCGCATCCTGTGCTTCCTGATGGCCCTCTACGGCTTCGCCGTGTTCGGCTACATCACCGCGAGCTTCGCGTCGTTCTTCGTCGAGCGCGACGCCGCCTCGCCGCGGGCGAGCACCCCGAGCGCCCGCGATCTCGCCCGCCTGCGGACGGAGATCGCGGCCCTGCGGGAGGAGCTCGGGGCGAGGCCGACGCGGGACCGGTGAACGGAGTCGATCGGTCCCGAGGGACCGATCGACGAGCGTGATCCGATCAGGCGCAGCAGCGCGGCCGCTCGGGGTCGGCCTTGGCGCTCAGCGCGGCGGAGCGTGCCAGCGCGCGACGCTCGACGGATCGAAGCCGCAGCATCGTCGAGGGATCGACGTGGTAGGGCTCCGACAGGGCGCCGATCACGTCGGTGCGCGTGACGCCGATGTCCTTCAGGAGCCGGTCGTCGAAGCTCGCGAGCTCCATCACCTCGCGGCGGTGGCGCAGGGCGCGGCGCAGGGCCAGGACTTGGCGCAGAGCGGAGGCGGCCACGGCGCGCACGATCGTCCCGAGGGTCAGCGGGGTCGTGGAAGCGTTGTGGGTCATGGGGGCTCTCCTTCTCTTGCGGGACGACGGCCGGGCCGCCGATCGAACGTGGCCAAGTTGCCACGAATCGCCCGATGACAGAAACGAATGATTGAGATATAAAGGATCACCGACGTTGATATGGAGGCGCGCGGTGGCCCATCTCCTCGACATCGACCAGCTCCGGACCTTCGTGGCGATCGCCGACACCGGCTCGTTCACGAGGGCGGGCGAGATCGTCCACAAGACCCAGTCGGCGGTCTCGATGCAGATGAAGCGGCTCGAGGAGCGGGTCGGGCGGCCCGTGTTCGAGCGGGACGGGCGCGGCACCCGGCTCACCGAGGACGGCGAGCGCCTCCTCGATTACGCCCGCCGGATCGTGCGCCTCAACGCCGAGTGCCTCGCCTCCTTCGACGACGCGGACCTCACCGGCCGCGTCCGCCTCGGCATCCCGGACGACTACGCCGACCGCTACCTCCCCGAGATCCTGGCCCGCTTCTCGCGGGCGAACCCGCGGGCGGAGGTCACGGTGGTGTGCGAGCCGACGCCGCACCTCCTCGACCGCATCCACCACGGCGACCTCGACCTCGCCATCATCACCCATCTCGACCGGCGCGGGCCGTCCGAGATCGTGCGGGTCGAGCAGCTCCTGTGGGTGTCCTCCGCCCGGCACGGGACGCACGAGGAGGCCAACGTGCCGCTCGCGCTCGGGCGCGCGAGCTGCGAGTGGCGCCAATCGGCGACGGAGGCCCTCGAGCGCGCCGGCCGGCCCTACCGCATCCTGTTCGTCAGCTGGCACTCGACCGCGGTCGTGGCGGTGGTCCAGGCGGGGCTCGCGGTGTCCGTGCTGCCGGAGAGCGCGATCCGCTCGGGCATGCGGATCCTCGGACCGTCGGACGGCTTTCCGGCGCTGCCCTCGTGCAAGATCGGCCTCGTGCGCAACCGCCGCGAGCCGAACGACCTCGCCGACGCGCTCGCGCAGCAGATCCGCAACAGCCTCGACAATCTCGGCGGCGGCCGGGTGGCGCCGCTCGAGGCGGCGGAGTGAGGCTCAGCCCGGGAACTGGGCCGCCACGTAGTTGAACATCGCCTCCATCCGGCCCGACAGCGTCAGCAAGGCTCCGATGATGAAGACCGAGACGAGACTGGCGATGAGAGCGTATTCGATGGCCGTGGCGCCGGACTCGTCCTTGAGGAAGCGCATCGTGGGAGGCCTTTTCGCGTCGTTCGGGGATGCTAGTTCGCACCGGCTCGACAAAGGGTTAACGCCGCCCCCGGGACCTGTGGGCGCCGCCGACGTCGTGAACGGGCGGTTGTGCGGTTGCGGCGCAGTGGACGGGTTGCTAGAGACCCGGACCTCATGACCGTCCGCCTCCACCGCCGGGACCTGCCCGCCGACTACGACCCGGGCCCGGCCCTCGCCGTCGACACGGAGGCGATGGGCCTCAACCCCCATCGCGACCGCCTGTGCGTGGTGCAGATGTCCCGCGGCGACGGGGACGCCGACCTCGTGCAGATCCTGCCGGGCCAGGACCCGCCGGAGAACCTCCTGCGCATCCTCGCCGACGAGCGGGTCGTGAAGATCTTCCACTTCGCCCGCTTCGACGTCGCCCTCCTCCTCCACACCTTCGGCGTCGCGCCGGCTCCGCTCTACTGCACCAAGATCGCCTCCAAGCTTGCGCGGACCTACACCGACCGGCACGGGCTCAAGGATCTCGTGCGCGAGCTCCTCGGCTTCGAGCTCTCGAAGCAGCAGCAATCGTCCGACTGGGGCGCCGAGACCCTCAGCCAGGCGCAGCTCGAATACGCGGCGGCGGACGTCCTGCACCTCCACGCCCTCAAGGACCGGCTCGACGCGCTGCTCGCCCGGGAGGGCCGGAGCGAGCTCGCCCGCGCCTGTTTCGGGTTCCTGCCGACCCGCGCCGCCCTCGATCTCGCGGGCTGGCCGGAGATCGACGTCTTCGCGCATACCTGACCTTCCGCTAGGCTCGGGCCGGCGGCCGCGAAGAGCCGGCGCCATAACTTCGCCACGGGCGTCGCCCAGCGGTCTTGGGCAAGGGGGATCGGGTCTCGGTGCAACAGCAGCCGGCAGCCTTGGACGTGCGCAGCGCCGCGCCGCGCACCGTGCGCGCCTATCGGCGCGCGCAGCGCCATTCGGTGGTGGTGAGGCTCCTGCGCCGGGCGATCCCGTTCGGCGCGGCGGTCGCCGTCGCCGCGGTCGTCGCCGCCGCCGTGCTCGACCCGTTCGGCCGCGGCCAGGGGCTCAGCCTCGGGCCGGTCAGCCTGTCGGGGACCAAGATCACCATGGAGGCGCCCCGCCTCACCGGCTTCCGCCAGGGCAACCGGGGCTACGAGGTCACCGCCTCGGCCGCCATGCAGGACGTGCGCAAGCCGACCCTGATCGAGCTCGTCGACCTGCGCGCCCGCATGGTCACGGACGATGCCGGCAGCACGGTGCGGCTCAAGGCCGATACGGGCGTGTTCGATACCCAGAAGGAGCAGCTCGAAGTCCGCGACAACGTCGAGGTGACCACCGACGACGGCCAGCGGGCGCTGCTCGAGAGCGCCTTCGCCGATTTCAAGGCGGGGACCGTGACCTCCCGCCAGCCGGTCAAGGTCTTCCTGCGCGACGCGGTGATCGAGGCCGACGGGCTCGACGTGAGCGAGAACGGCAAGGTGATCTCCTTCATCGGCAACGTGCGCACGCTGATCGAGCGCACCGGCGCCGCCGTCCCCGGCCCGACGGCCGCCCGCAACGAACCCGTGAGCCTGCGTCCATGATCAAAGCCCTTTCCGTCGCGGCGGCCCTCGCCCTTGTCGCCGAGGCCGCCCTCGCCCAGGCGCCGCGCCCGGCTCCGGCCGCGCCGGCCGCCCGCGGGGCGCAGGACCGCCCGACCGCCCTCGGCACCCTCGGATCGAGCAAGGAGCCGATCAAGATCGACGCCGACCGGCTCGACGTGTTCGACCGGGACAACCGGGCGGTGTTCAGCGGCAACGTGGTGGTGGTCCAGGGCGAGAGCACGATGCGCTGCTCGAGCCTCGTCGTGAGCTACGAGCGCCGCGGGGACCCCGGTCGGCCGGCGGTGCCGGGCTCGGACGACAGCGCCATCCGCCAGATCGACTGCGCCGGACCGGTGACGGTCGTATCCCGCGACCAGGTCGCGACCGGCGACAAGGCGGTGTTCGACCGCGTCGCCAACAAGGTCGTCATGACCGGCAACGTCGCCCTGAGCCAGTGCCAGAACGTCACCCGCGGCGAACGGCTCGTCTACGACCTGAGCACGGGGGTCGCCAACGTCGAGACCGCCCCGGGGGGCCGGGTCCGGGCCATGTTCGTGCCGGGCGGCGGCGACGACGCGGCGAAGCAGGGCTGCACGCCGGGAGCCCTGGGAGCGCCTGCGGCGGCCCCCGCGGCGCCGGCGCGTCCCGCCGCCGCCCCGGCCCGGCCGCAGCCGGCGGAGCCGCGGCGCAGCGAGACCCGCCCCCGCACCCAGACGAACTGACCGTGAAGGCCCTGCTGAGTCCGTTCCGGCGCCGCCGTCCGGTCCCGCGTCTCGCGGAGGCCGCGGCCGAGCCGGTGCGCGAGCGCCCGCCGGTCGCCCTGCGCGAGCCGGCCCGGGCCAAGGCGGGGCCGGGGCTCCTCGGCCGCCTGTTCCGCTCGCAGGGCGCGAAGGAGCCGGACGCCTCCGCCTTCGGCGGGACCGGCATCCTCGCCGTGCGCGGGCTGCAGAAGAGCTATCGCGGCCGCACCGTGGTGCGGGACGCCGGCCTCCACGTGCAGAGCGGCGAGGCAGTCGGGCTCCTGGGTCCGAACGGGGCCGGCAAGACGACCATCTTCTACATGATCACCGGCCTCGTCGCCCCCGATCGCGGGGTGATCAGCCTCGACGGCCACGACGTCACGCACCTGCCGATGTACCGCCGCGCCCGGCTCGGCATCGGCTACCTGCCGCAGGAGGCCTCGATCTTCCGGGGCCTCAACGTGGAGGACAACATCCGCGCCGTGCTCGAGGTGACCGAGCCCGACCGGCGCCAGCGGGAGCGCAAGCTCGACGCCCTCCTCGAGGAGTTCAACATCGCCCGCCTGCGCAAGGTGCCCTCGATCGCCCTCTCGGGCGGCGAGCGCCGGCGCTGCGAGATCGCCCGGGCGCTCGCCGGCGACCCCTCCTTCATGCTCCTCGACGAGCCCTTCGCCGGCATCGACCCGATCGCCGTCGGCGACATCCAGAACCTCGTGCGCCACCTGACCCGCCGCGGCATCGGCGTGCTGATCACGGACCACAACGTGCGCGAGACCCTCGCCCTCACCGACCGGGCCTACATCATCCATTCGGGCGAGGTGCTGACCGAGGGGCGGCCGGACGAGATCGTCGCCAACGAGGACGTGCGCCGGCTCTATCTCGGGGACGACTTCCGCCTGTTCTGAGTCCGGCTCAGGCCCGGCACGGCTCCCGGCACTCCCGCGCCTCGACGCCCGGCTTCTCGGCGATCTCGGCCAGGAGCAGCCGGATCTCGTGCATCCGGCGCGCCCGCGCGGCGTCCGCCTCCCGCATCGCGAGGGCGGCCCGGACGGGCGAAGGACGGAGATAGCGGAGGAGCGGCTTCATGGGGGATTCTCCGATCTCCCGGCCTTCCTAGCGCGGCCGTGTTTCCGGGATGTTTCGTTCACCACCGGAAAACGTCGCGTCTTGCGGATTCGCTCCCGTCCGGCACAAGGCGATCGGCGCCGGGCCGGCGCTCGCGCGAAAATCGTGACGCTTTGTCGGTTTCGCGGATCGGCTATAGAAAGCCTCAACGGAATCATGCAAGAAGCATGCCGGTGAGCTGCTGATCCGAAGGGGCCCATGGGATTCTCGCAGAGGCTGGAGATGCGCCAGGGCCAGTCCCTGGTGATGACGCCGCAGCTCCTGCAGGCGATCAAGCTTCTCCAGCTGTCCCATCTCGACCTCGCCGCCTATGTCGACGGCGAGCTCGAGCGCAACCCGCTGCTCGAGCGGCCCGAGGAGGATCGGGACGCGCCCGAGCGGGCGGAGTCCGCCGAGGCGGACGGCGCTTCGGACGACGGCGACGGCGAAACCTCCGACGGAGAGGCGGGCGACCCCTGGCCGTCCGAGGACCGGGCCGCGACCCGGGCCGAGATCGAGGGCGACCTCGACACCTCTCTCGAA
>DATLFZ010000551.1:0-3031 GCA_035540795.1 Beijerinckiaceae bacterium
CCCTGTTCGTGGTGCCGAAGTTCCTCGTGGGTGCGGACGGATCGCTCGGCGCGCGCAACGGGGTCGCCTGCGGCTCGATCGAGCACAAGATGGGCATCCACGGCAACGCCACCTGCGTCATGAACTACGACGGCGCCACGGGCTGGCTCGTCGGCGAGGAGAACCGCGGCCTCGCGGCCATGTTCGTGATGATGAACGAGGCGCGCCTCGCGGTCGGCGTACAGGGCCTCGCCGTCGGCGAGGTCGCCTACCAGAACGCCGTCGCCTACGCGAAGGAGCGCCTGCAGGGGCGGGCCCTGACCGGCCCCAAGGCGCCGGACAAGCCGGCCGATCCGATCATCGTCCACCCGGACGTGCGCCGCACGCTGATGGAGATCCGGGCGACCAACGAGGCCGCCCGCGCGCTCGTCCTGTGGACCGCCCTCAACGCCGACATCGCCCGGCGCTCCCCCGACGAGGCGGAGCGGCGCACGGCCGAGGACTATCTCGGCCTCATGACCCCGGTCGTGAAGGGCGTTCTCACCGACATCGGCTTCGACAACGCCGTGAAGGCGCAGCAGATGTTCGGCGGCCACGGCTACATCGAGGAATGGGGCATGTCGCAGTTCGTCCGCGACGCCCGCATCGCCATGATCTACGAGGGCGCCAACGGCGTGCAGGCGATGGACCTCGTCGGCCGCAAGCTCGCCAAGGACGGCGGTCGCGCGGTGATGGCCTTCTTCAACGAGGTCGGCGGCTTCTGCCAGGAGAACGCCGGCGACGAGGGGCTGAAGCCGTTCGTCGGCCCGCTCCAGCAATCGCTCGGGCACCTGCAGCAGGCCACGATGTGGTTCATGAACAACGCCATGGCGAAGCCCGACAACGCGGGCGCCGGCGCCACCGACTACATGCACCTGATGGGCCTCGTCGCCCTCGGCTACATGTGGGCCAGGATGGCGAAGGCGGCGCAAGGCGCCGAGGGCGAGGCGAAGCGCGTCACCGGCCGCTTCTTCATGGAGCGGGTGCTGCCCGAGACCGGGCTGCGCCTCGCCCGCATTTCCTCCGGCGCCGACTCGACGATGGCGCTCGCCGCCGACATGTTCTGAGGGCGGCCGCGCCGCCCGACGGGAGAGGACCATGCCCGACGCCTACATCTACGACCACGTGCGCACCCCGCGCGGGCGCGGCAAGCCGGACGGCTCCCTCCACGAGGTCGCGACCGTCGACCTCGCCGTGACCGCGCTCAGGGCGATCCGCGACCGCAACGGGATCGACCCGGTCCTGATCGAGGATGTGGTGCTCGGCTGCGTCGACCCCGTCGGGGAGGCGGGCGGCGACGTCGCCCGCGCCGCGGCGCTGAAGGCCGGCTACGGCAAGGAGACGCCGGGGGTCCAGATCAACCGCTTTTGCGCCTCCGGCCTCGACGCGGTCAACCTCGCCGCCGCGCAGGTCATGTCCGGCATGAAGGACCTGGCGGTGGGCGGCGGGGTCGAGTCCATGAGCCGGGTCGGCATGGGCGCCTCCGGCGGCGCCTGGCCGGTCGATCCCGGCATCGCCATCCCGACCTACTTCCTGCCGCAGGGGATCGCCGCCGACCTGATCGCCACGAAATACGGCTTCACCCGCGACGACGCCGACGCCTACGCGGTCCAGTCGCAGAAGCGGGCCGCCGCGGCCTGGGACGCGGGCCGCTTCGCCCGATCCGTCGTTCCGGTCAAGGACGTGAACGGCATCACGATCCTCGCCCGGGACGAGCACATGCGGCCGAACACCGACATGCAGACGCTGGGCGCGCTCAAGGCCTCCTTCGTGCAGATGGGCGAGATGGGCGGCTTCGACGCGGTCGCGGTCGCGGCGCATCCGGACGTGGAGGCGATCGAGCACGTCCACCACGCCGGCAACTCGTCCGGCATCGTCGACGGGGCGGCGGCGGTGCTCGTCGGAACCCGGGACGGCGGCGAGGCCGCCGGACTGAAACCCCGCGCCCGCATCCGCGCCTTCGCCTCGGTCGGCTCGGACCTCGCCCTCATGCTGACCGGCCCGGTCGACGTGACCGAGCTCGTCCTGCGCAAGGCCGGCATGACCAAGGACGACATCGACCTGTTCGAGATCAACGAGGCCTTCTCGGCCGTCGTGCTGCGCTACCTCCAGGCCCTCGACCTCGATCCCGACCGGGTCAACGTCAACGGCGGCGCCATCGCCATGGGCCACCCGCTGGGTGCGACCGGGGCCATGGTGCTCGGCACCGTGCTCGACGAACTCGAGCGCCAGGGCAAGCAGACGGCGCTCGTGACCCTGTGCGTCGCCGCCGGCATGGGCACGGCCACCATCATCGAGCGGGTGTGATGCCCAAGATCGCTCTCGACGACCTGCCGGTGCTGACCGGCACCGGCTATCCGCAGCCCTATGCGGCGCTCGTGAAGGGCCGGTCGCGGCGGGCGCTCGGCGACGCGGTCGGGCTCACCCAGTTCGGGGTGAACCTCGTCCGCCTCGAGCCCGGCGCGGCGAGCTCGCAGCGGCACTGGCACGAGAACGAGGACGAGTTCCTGATCGTGCTCGAAGGCGAGCTGATCCTCGTCGACGAATCCGGCGACACGCCGATGCGCCCCGGCGACTGTGCCGGCTTCAAGGCCGGCGATCCGAACGGCCACCATCTCGTCAACCGCTCGGACCGGCCGGGCGTCTTCCTGGTCGTCGGCACCCGCGCCGCGGTCGAGCGGGCCCATTATCCGGACATCGACATGCTGTACGTCCAGGACGAAAACGGCGGGCGCTTCACGCGCCGCTCCGGCGAACCCTACTGAGAAGGGGAGAGCGATGCAGCTCACCAACTTCCGCTTCGACCTCGACGACGGCGTCGCCCTCGCCACCTGGGACATGCCGGGCCGTTCCATGAACGTCATCACCCCGGAGGTGATGGAGGAGCTGTCGCGGATCGTGGAGCGGGTCGCCGCCGACGAGGCGATCAAAGGATGCGTGATCGCCTCGGGCAAGGACAGCTTTTCCGGGGGCGCCGACCTCACCATGCTCCAGGGCCTGCGCGCCCTGTACG
>DATLFZ010000552.1:0-4933 GCA_035540795.1 Beijerinckiaceae bacterium
AACTCGAGCTCTACCTCGACGGCCTGCGCAGGGCCGGCGTGAGGGAGGAGTGACAGGCCGATGAGCTCGAACTTCACCGCGACCGACGCGGCCGGATACGACCTCATCATGGGGCGCTGGAGCCGGCTCCTCGCCTCGACCTTCCTCGACTTCGTCGGCATCGAGACCGCGACGCGGGTCCTCGACGTCGGATGCGGCACCGGCAGCCTCACGCGGGCGATCCTCGATCGCTCCCGCGCGGAGGTCGTCGGCATCGACGTCGCGGCGCCCTACCTCGCGGAGGCGCGCCGGCAGATCGACGATCCGCGGGCGTCCTTCGAGGTGCAGGACGCATCGGCCCTGCCGTATCCGCCCGGCTCGTTCGACGCGGCCATGTCGATCCTGGTCCTCAACTTCATCCCCGAATATCGCGCCGCCGCTGCGGAGATGGTGCGGGTCGTCCGTCCCGGCGGGCGGATCGGGGCGGCGTGCTGGAGCGTGGAGGGCGGTCTGCTCGCGATGCGCACGTTCTGGGACACGGCGGCCGCCCTCGACGCGAACGCCATCGCGGCCCGGGGGCGGACCCTGTCGGCGCCCCTGACCCGTCCGGGGGAATTGGGGCAGCTCTTCCGGGACCTCGGCGTCCGAGCCGTCGAGCAGGCCGATCTGACGATCTGGATGCGGTTCGCGGATTTCGAGGATTTCTGGAGGCCCTTCACGACCGGTCAGGGTACGCCCGGCGCCTACGTGTCCGGCTTGGACGACGCGCGGAAGGAGAGACTGCGCACGGCGCTGCACGACGCGTATCGCGCCGGCCGCCCGGACGGTCCGCGCGCCTACGCGGCGATCGCGCACGCGGTGCGCGGGCTCGCCCCGAACGTGGCGCCCTGACGGCCGCTCGGCCGCCCCCCACCTCCCGGTGGATCGTCCTTTGCTGCTGCTGGTTCGGTCGGCGCGGCCGCATTAGGGTGCCGCGGACCGAGGAGCCGGCGATGAGCTACTTCCCCCGTTGGACGCTGCGGACCGAAGGCGCGATCATGCCGGACGAGCGGCTGCCGGCCGGGCAGACGGCCGTCCTCGGGCTGCAGCACGTCGTGGCGATGTTCGGCGCCACCGTGCTGGCGCCGATCCTGATGGGGTTCGACCCCAACGTCTCGATCCTTTTTTCGGGCATCGCCACGCTGATCTTCTTCGTCCTCGTGGGCGGGCGGGTGCCGAGCTATCTCGGGTCGAGCTTCGCCTTCATCGGCCCGGTGATGGTGGCGACCGGCGCCACCGTCGGGCAGCCGAACCCGAACATCGGCGTGGCGCTCGGCGGCATCATCGCCGCGGGCGCGCTCTACACCCTGATCGGTCTCGCGGTGATGGTGGCCGGCCATCGCTGGGTGACCCGGCTGCTGCCGCCGGTCGTCACCGGCGCCATCGTCGCGGCGATCGGTCTCGTGCTGGCGCCGATCGCCATCAACAGCGCCTCGGGCATCACGCCGGACAACCCGGCCGGCAACGACTTCGCTCGCTGGGTCGCGCTCGCGACCGTGGTCGGCGTCGGCCTCGTGGCCGTGTGGGCGCCCGGCCTCTGGCGGCGCCTGCCGATCCTGCTGGGCGGGGCGGGGGCCTACGTCCTCTACCTCGTCCTCGCCAACGGGCTCGGCCTCGGCCAGCCGATCGACTTCTCGCGGGTCGGCCAGGCGGCCTGGTTCGGCGCGCCGACCTTCGCGAGCCCGGTCTTCACCTTCTCCGCCATGACGCTGATCGCGCCGGTCGCCATCATCCTGGTGGCCGAGAACCTCGGGCACATCAAGGCGATCGGCGCCATGACCGGGCGCGACCTCGACCCCTATCTCGGCCGCGCCTTCGTCGGCGACGGGCTCGGCACCATGCTGTCCGGCTGGTTCGGCGGCACCGGCATGACGACCTACGCCGAGAACATGGGCGTCATGGCGGTGACTCGGATCTACTCGACGCTGATCTTCGTCGTGGCCGCGCTGATCGCCATCGCGCTCGGCTTCTCGCCGAAGTTCGGGGCGCTCATCCAGACCATCCCGGGCCCGGTGCTCGGCGGGTTGTCGATCGTGGTGTTCGGGCTCATCGCCGCCACGGCCGGGCGGATCTGGGTCGAGAACGGGGTCGACTTCTCGCAGCCGCGCAACCTGATCACCGTCGCGGTGGCGGTGATCCTCGGTGCCGGCAACTTCAAGCTCACCATCGGCGGCTTCACCCTCGACGGCATCGGCACCGCCACCTTCGGGGCGATCCTGCTCTACCACCTCCTGCGCGGCGCCGATCCCGAGCCCGAGGACCGGGTCCTGCCGCCCCGCTCCGGCGGCGTCGCCGATGCCTGAGACCTGGCGGACCGAGCCGCTGACGCCGTCGCTCTGGCCGGCCTTCGAGGACCTCTTCGGCCGCCAGGGCGCCTGCTACGGCTGCTGGTGCACCCATTTCCGGCTGCCGCCGAAGATCCGGGCGCAGAACGATCGCGAGGGCAACCGGCGTCTCATGCAGGCCCGGGTCGAGGCGGGGCCTCCGCCGGGGCTGCTGCTGATGGAGGACGGACGGGCCCTCGGCTGGATGCAGATCGGGCCGCGGGCCGACGTGCCGGAGTGGAACAACGCCGGCCGCGCTTCGGCGCCCCTGCCGGACGGCCCGGCGGAGGATCCCCGGGTCTGGGCGATCTCGTGCTTCTTCCTGCGTTCGGGCGCCCGCGGGCGGGGGTTGACCCACCGCCTCGTCGCCGCGGGGATCGACCATGCGCGGCAGGAGGGGGCGCGCCTTCTCGAGGCCTGCCCGATGGTGCTCTCGAAGGACTCGCGTTCGATCGGGCTGTTCGTCGGCTCCGCCCGCGTGTTCGAGAAGGCCGGCTTCGCGGTCGCCGCCGAGCGCAAGCCGGGCCGGCCCCTCGTCCGGCTCGCGCTCTGACCCTTGGAACCGGCCGGCGGCGCCCCCATCTGCCGACGGGCCGCGCGACGGCGCGCGCGGGTTGGACGCGGCGCAGCGATCGTGTAGACGGCCCGCGACACCGGGCTTGGCGCCCGCGGATATCCGAATGCAGACCGTCATCATCATCATCCATCTCCTGATCGTGCTGTCGCTGATCGGGGTCGTCCTGCTGCAGCGCTCCGAAGGCGGAATGGGCCTCGGCGGCGGCGGCGGCGTCTCCGGCTTCATGACCGGGCGCGGCCAGGCGAGCGCGCTCACCCGGGCGACGGCGATCCTCGCCGGCGGGTTCTTCCTGACGAGCCTCACGCTCACCATCATGGCCTATCAGGGCCGGGCGCCGCAGACGATCCTGGTGCCCCCGGCGGCGGCCCCGGGCCAGACCGCGCCGACCCAGGGGCCGGGCGTGCTCGAAGAGCTGCAGCGGCTCCAGGGCGGCCAGCCGGCGGCGCCCGCCGCACCCGCGGGCCCCCCGGGACTGCCGCCGGTGCCGCAGCCCCGTTGATCGCGACGGGGCGCGAGCGCGCCCCTCCCTGTGGAAGACCACGAGCGGTCGATTCGCGCGATTTCGCGAATCGACCGCGCTCGTTTATGGATCGAGTCCCATGACGCGGTACGTCTTCATCACCGGCGGCGTGGTGTCCTCCCTCGGCAAGGGGCTCGCCTCGGCGGCGCTCGGGGCCCTCCTGCAGGCCCGCGGCTACAAGGTCCGCCTGCGCAAGCTCGACCCCTACCTCAACGTCGACCCGGGCACGATGAGCCCGTACCAGCACGGGGAGGTCTTCGTCACCGACGACGGCGCCGAGACCGACCTCGACCTCGGCCATTACGAGCGCTTCACGGGCCGCCCCTGCACCCGGCAGGACAACATCACCACCGGCCGCATCTATCTCGACATCATCACCAAGGAACGTCGCGGCGAGTTCTTGGGGGCGACCATCCAGGTCATCCCGCACGTGACCAACGCCATCAAGGAATTCGTCCTCGACGGCAACGAGGGCTGCGACTTCGTCCTGGTCGAGATCGGCGGCACGGTCGGCGACATCGAGGGCCTGCCCTTCTTCGAGGCGATCCGCCAGCTCGGCCAGCAGCTGCCGCGGGGCAACGCGGTCTACGTTCACCTGACCCTGCTGCCGTTCATTCCCTCGGCGGGCGAGCTCAAGACCAAGCCGACGCAGCATTCCGTGGCGGAGCTGCGCTCGATCGGCATCCAGCCCGACATCCTGCTCTGCCGCACCGACCGGCCGATCCCCCGCGACGAGCGGCGCAAGCTCGGCCTGTTCTGCAACGTGCGCGAGAGCGCCGTCATCGAGGCCCGCGACGTCGCCTCGATCTACGACGTGCCGCTCGCCTATCACGAGGAGGGGCTCGACGCGGAGGTGCTCGCCGCCTTCGGCATCGAGGACGCGCCCGAGCCGGACCTGTCGCGCTGGCGCACGATCTCGAACCGGATCCGCAATCCGGAGGGCGACGTCACCATCGCCGTCGTGGGCAAGTACACGGGGCTGAAGGACGCCTACAAATCCCTCATCGAGGCGCTCAACCACGGCGGCATCGCCAACCAGGTCCGGGTCAACCTCGACTGGATCGAGAGCGAGGTGTTCGAGCGCGAGGACCCGGCCCCGTTCCTCGAAGGGGTGCACGGCATTCTCGTGCCGGGCGGCTTCGGCCAGCGCGGGGCGGAGGGGAAGATCCGCGCCGCCCGCTACGCAAGGGAGCGCAAGATCCCCTATTTCGGCATCTGCTTCGGCATGCAGATGGCGGTGATCGAGGCGGCGCGCTCGCTGGCCGGCGTCGCGGAGGCGAACTCGAGCGAGTTCGGCCCGACCGACGAGCCGGTCGTCGGCCTTCTGACCGAATGGCTGCGCGGCAACGAACTCGAGAAGCGCGCCGCCGGCGGCGACCTCGGGGGCACCATGCGCCTCGGCGCCTACCGGGCGCGGCTCAACCCGGACAGCAAGGTCGCGGCGATCTACGGCGCCACCGACATCGAGGAGCGCCACCGCCACCGCTACGAGGT
>DATLFZ010000553.1:0-3024 GCA_035540795.1 Beijerinckiaceae bacterium
CGTGGACACGTGGTCGGACAATTTCGGCCAGGCCTACGCCCACGGCTCGGTCGTCTACCACGCGATCGAGGAGGGCCTGATCGAGCCCGCCCGCAGCGTGCAGGTCGGCATCCGCTCGCCGGTGCAGAACGACGTGCTCGACTGGACCCGCGCCAAGGGGGTCACGGTGATCGAGGCCGAGGAGGTGCACGAGAGCGGGCCGAAGGCGATCGCGGCCCGCATCGCCGAAGCGGCGGGTGGCGGACCCGCCTATCTCAGCTTCGACATCGACGCCCTCGATCCCGCCTTCGCCCCCGGCACGGGGACGCCCGAGATCGGCGGGCTCGCGAGCTGGCAGGCGCAGGCGATCCTGCGCCGCCTCGACCTCCCCTTCGTCGGCATGGACGTGGTCGAGGTCTCCCCGCCCTACGACGTCGCCGAGGTCACCGCGCTCGCGGCGGCGACCCTCGCCTGGGAGTACCTCGCCCTCGTCGGGCGGCGGGCGTAGCGGGCCTCACCCCCAGCTGCGGATGTCGACGAACCGCCCCGCGATGGCGGCGGCGGCGGCCATGATCGGCGAGACGAGGTGCGTGCGGCCCTTGAAGCCCTGCCGGCCCTCGAAGTTGCGGTTCGAGGTCGATGCGCAGCGCTCCCCCGGGGCGAGACGGTCCGGGTTCATGGCGAGGCACATGGAGCAGCCGGGCTCGCGCCATTCGAAGCCGGCCTCGACGAAGATCCGGTCGAGGCCCTCCGCCTCCGCCTGCATCTTCACGAGGCCGGAGCCCGGCACGATCATGGCGTTCACGTTCGGGTTGACGCGCTTGCCGGCGACCACCTTGGCCACGGCGCGCAGGTCCTCGATGCGCGCGTTGGTGCAGGAGCCGATGAAGACCCGGTCGAGGGCGATGTCGGTGATCTTCGTCCCCGGCTTCAGGCCCATGTAGTCGAGGGCGCGCCATTTCGAGGCGCGCTTGCCCTCGTCGGCGATCTGGTCCGGGTCCGGCACCGTGCCGGTGACCGAGACCACGTCCTCCGGGCTCGTGCCCCAGGTGACGATCGGCGGCAGGGCGGCGGCGTCGAGGCGGATCTCCTTGTCGAAATGGGCGCCCTCGTCCGAGTGCAGGGTGCGCCAGAAGCGCACCGCCTCGTCCCAGGCCGCCCCCTTCGGCGCCTTGGGCCGGTCCTTCAGGTAGGCGAAGGTCTTCTCGTCCGGCGCCACCATGCCGGCCCGGGCGCCGCCCTCGATCGACATGTTGCAGACCGTCATGCGGCCTTCCATCGACAGGGCCCGGATCGCCTCGCCGGTGTACTCGATGACGTGGCCGGTGCCGCCGGCGGTGCCGATCTCGCCGATGATCGCCAGGATGATGTCCTTGGCGGTGACGCCCGGCGGCAGCGTGCCGTCGACCGTCACCCGCATGTTCCTGGCCTTCTTCTGGATCAGCGTCTGGGTGGCGAGGACGTGCTCCACCTCCGAGGTGCCGATCCCGTGGGCGAGCGCCCCGAAGGCGCCGTGCGTCGAGGTGTGGCTGTCGCCGCAGACGATCGTCGTCCCCGGCAGGGTGAAGCCCTGTTCGGGGCCGATGATGTGGACGATGCCCTGCCGCGCGTCGAAGGCGTCGTAGTATTCGAGGCCGAAGTCGCGGGCGTTCTGCGCGAGCGCCTCGATCTGCGCCGCGCTCTCCGGATCCTCGTTCGGGAGGGAGCGGTCGGTCGTCGGCACGTTGTGGTCGACGACGGCGAGGGTCTTCTCGGGGTGGCGCACCTTGCGCCCGGCGACGCGCAGCCCCTCGAACGCCTGCGGGCTCGTCACCTCGTGCACGAGATGGCGGTCGATGTAGAGGAGGCAGGTCCCGTCCGGCTGCTCGTCGACGACGTGGTCGTCCCAGATCTTGTCGTAGAGGGTGCGGGGCTTTGCCATCGGTCCTGTCCTGGTCGCGCGGAATCCCCCGCTCTTTAGTCGCTCGGCCGCCGCGGCGGAAGGGGACGCGAGCGCGCGGGTTCGAAGGGCCGGAGAGGGCCGCCCGCGATTTGCCGCCCGCCTCCCGCGCGTGCTAGCGCGCTGCCATGAGGATGCGGTTGCTCCCTCGCGGCGACACCCTGCCCCTCGTCGCGCGGCTGTGGCGGGAGTGGATGCGGCCGCACCGCGGCGCGCTCGCCCTCGTGCTCGTGCTCGTGACGCTCGTCGCCGGCGCGACCGGGCTCTACCCGATCCTGATCAAGCTCGCCTTCGACGCCTTCTCGGCCCGGGACGCGCAGGCGATCCTGCTCGCTCCCCTGTTCGTGATCGCGGTCACGGCGGTGAAGGGGTTTTCGCTCCTCGGCCTCACGGTGCTGACGAACCGGGTCGTCACCCGCATCGAGGCCGACATGCAGAAGGCCTTGTACGGCCACCTCATCGAGGCCGACCTCGCCCAGATCGGCCGCGACAGCCCGGCGGCCCTGACCCAGCGCTTCACCACCGACTTCACCTTCATCAAGGAGGCGCTCACCCGCCTCTCGACCGTTTTCCTGCGCGAGACCGCCACCATCCTGGCGCTGATCGCCGCCATGCTGTGGATCGACCCGGTCCTGACCCTGGTCGCGGCGGTGACCGGCCCCTTCGTGGCGATCCCGATCGCCCGGCTCGGGCGGAAGCTGCGTCGGGTCGCGACCTCGACGCAGGAGCAGGTCGGCGCCATGGCGGGCCTCGTGTCCGAGAGCCTCGCCGGGGCGCGCGTCGCCAAGACCTACGCCCTCGAAGGGTACCTCAAAGGCCGGGCCGGGGCCGCCTTCGACGAGGTCCGCCGGCTCAAGATGAAGGCGGCGAACGCCCGCGCCCGCCTCGACCCGCTGCTCGAGGTCGGCGGCGGGGTCGCGGTGGCGGTGGTTCTGATCCTGATCGGCTGGCGCATCCTCGACGGGCGCAGCACGGTCGGCGACTTCACCGGCTTCGTGAGCGCGCTCATCATCGCCGCCCAGCCGATCCGGGCGCTCGGCAATCTCAGCGTCATCGTCCAGGAGGCGCTCTCCGCGCTGACCCGCTATTTCGGCACCCTCGACGAG
>DATLFZ010000554.1:0-4392 GCA_035540795.1 Beijerinckiaceae bacterium
GTGCAGAAGCCGCATTGGGAGCCGTGATGGGCCACCATCGCCGCCTGCACCGGGTGCAGCCGCTCGCCGGCGAGGTCCTCGACCGTGACGACCTCGGCCCCGTCCGCCTGGCCGAGGAGGAAGATGCAGGCGTCGACCGGCTCGTAGACCAGGAGCCCGTCGCGCAGGCGGCCGAGCACCACCGTGCAGGCGCCGCAATCGCCCTCGGCGCAGCCCTCCTTCGTGCCGAGGGCGCGCTCGCGCAGGCGGAGATGGTCCAGAAGCGTCTCGCGGGGGGAGAAGCCCGCGACCTCGACCGTGCGGCCGCGCCGTCTCAGGCGGATCCTGTCTCTCATTGGATGGGAGGGAAACAGAGATCGGCCCGGCGGGCAAGCGCGCTCGGGAGCGGCCTTCGGGGCGCCCCGCCCTCCGTCGTTCCGGGGCCGGCGAAGCCGGAGCCCGGAAACCATGGACACCACGGTGCCGGCGGGGATGCGGCGGCTTCGTCGCGTTTCACCCCTCACCCTCGGTGTTCCTGGGTTCCGGGCTCTTCGCTGCGCGAAGCCCCGGAATGACGGGGGTGGTGCGCGCGTTCCCTTCGTCATTCCGGGGCTGGCATCCGGAGGAAGGCGTCGACCTCGGCCCGGGTCGGGGCGCCGTCGCGGCCGCCGAAGCGGGTGCACTTGATCGCCGCGGCGGCGCTCGCGAAGCGGATCGCGTCGCGCTCGCTCCGCCCCTCCGCGAGGGCGAGGGCGAAGGCGCCGTGCCAGGTGTCGCCCGCGCCGAGCGTGTCGACGACCGCGACCGAGAAGGCGGGCTCGTGGGCGATCGCGCCGTCCTCCCAGAAGAACACGCCGGCGGCGCCGTCGGTGACCCCGAGCCAGCCGGTCCGGCTCGGGCCGAGCCGCGCGAGGCCCGCGCGGGGGTCGTCGCAGCCGGTGAGGTCGCGCAGGCCCTGCATGCTGAGCGCCACGTGCGTCGCGAGCGCCATCAGGTCCGGCACCTCGGTCGGGGCCCGGTCGCCGTCGAGGATGGCTGGGACGCCGGCGGCGCGGGCGGCCGCGAACAGGCGCGCGCTGCCTTCCTGCCAGCGGGTGTCGCCGAGGACCGCGTCCGCCCCGGCGAGGCTTTGGGGCAGCCAGGCCGGGTCGCCCGGCAGCGCCCGGTCCGAATAGGACACGATCATGCGCTCGCCCGCCTCGTCGACGAGGATCGCCGAGAGGGGGGAGCGGCGTCCCGCCGCCCGGCGGATGGCGGACGCGTCGACGCCCTCCCGGTCGAGCCCGGCCACGATGGCGTCCCCGACCGGGTCGTCGCCCAGCACCGTGAGCATGGAGGCGCGCCCGCCGAGGCGCGCGATCGCGACGGCGCCGTTGGCGGCCGTGCCGCCGCCGGTCACCAGGAGGTCGTGGGCGCGGTACTTCTCGGCCCGGGCCGGCATTTCGGCGACCCGAAAAATCTGGTCGAGCGTCGCAATGCCGACGCACAGGACGTGGGCCACCTCAGTGCACCGTCTCCCGCAGGCCGTGGGCGCCGCCGCCGCGGGGGAGGTGGACCAGCACGATCGTGCCGGCGCCCTCCTGCGACCGGATGCGCAGCCCGCCCCCGTGAAGCTCCGACAGGGAGCGGGCGATGGCAAGCCCGAGCCCGGAGCCGCGATGCGACTTGCTCATCTGCGTCTCGACCTGCTCGAAGGGGCGCCCGAGCTTGTGCAGCGCCTCCTTGGGGATGCCGATGCCGTCGTCCTCGACGTAGATGTTGACCGCGTCGCCGGCGGAGCGGGCGCGCACGATGACCCGGCCCCCCTCCGGCGTGAACTTGACCGCGTTCTGGAGGAGGTTGACCAGGATCTGCTGCAGGGCGCGCTCGTCCGCCGGCACGACGATGCCGGGCATGGTCTCGACCGTGACGGCGAGCTTCTTGGCGGCGGCGTAGCCCGATACGATGCCGAGCGCCTTCTCGATCGCCGCGTCCACGGGGACCTGGGTCTTGTCGAGGCAGATGCGGCCCGCCTCGATGCGCGACATGTCCAGAATGTCGTCGATGAGGTGGAGGAGGGATTCGCCGCTGGTGCGGATGTCCCGGCAGTACTCGCCGTACTTCTCGCACAGCGAACCGAACATGCCGCTCTCCATCACCTCGGCGAAGCCGATGATGGCGTTGAGCGGCGTGCGCAGCTCGTGGCTCATGTTGGCGAGGAACTCGGACTTGGCCCGGTTGGCGCTCTCGGCCTGCGCCTTCTGCTCGAGGTGGCGCTCGGCAAGCTCGGCGAGCTGCTGCTTCTGCAGCTCGAGGGTCTGGCGGGACCGGCGCAGGTCCCCGACGGTGCCGATGAGCCGGCGCTCGGATTCGAGGAGCTGCGCCTCGTGGCGCTTGAGCGCGGTGATGTCGGTGCCGACCGAGACGTAGCCGCCGTCCTTGGTGCGGCGCTCGTTGACCTGGAGCCAGCGCCCGTCTCCGAGCTGCGCCTCGAAGGTGCGCGACCCGACCGGGCAGGCGGGCCCGCTCACCGGCTGCTGCTTGACCACCGTCGAGCGGCTCTCCTGCATGAGTTCGCCGTAGGGCCGACCCGCGGGGGTTGCCTCGACGCCGAAGCCGTGCAGCTCGCGGAACTTGGCGTTGCACAGGACGAGGCGGTTGTCCGCGTCCCACAGCACGAAGGCTTCCGAGATCGCGTCGACGGCGTCGCGCAGGCGGGCGTCGGCGGTGGCGGTGCGCTCGGCGAGCCGGCGCTGCTCGGTGATGTCGACGGCGATGCCGACGAGATGCCGCCCGGCATCGTCCGGATCGGTGACGACCTCGGCCCGGGCCCGCAGCCAGACCCAGTCGCCGGCGGCGTTGCGCATGCGCAGGGCGTGGTCGATGGCCCGGGTGCGGGAGGAGGACAGCCGGTCGGCGAGGCTGTAGAGGTCGCCGTCGTCCGGGTGGACCATGGCGTTGACCGCGCCGAAGGACAGGAACTCCTCGCCGCGGGAATAGCCGAGGAGCTCGTACATGGAATCCGACCAGTAGATCCGCCCGCGGGGGAGGTCCCAGTCGAACAGGCCGCAGCGGCCGCGGCCCAGGGCGGAATCGATGCGCTGCTTGAGGCGGTCGCAGACCTTGTCGGCGGCGCGGGCCCGGCTCGCCTGGAGCGAATAGGCGAGGCCGAGCCCGACGACGACGAAGCCGGAGGCCGCGAGCAGGGAGACCTGGCCGAAGGTGCGCATGCGCCAGCCGGCGAGCGCGCGCGCGACCGGCTGGAGGACGGCGAGCTGGCCCGCCCCGGCGAGGGCCCGCACGGTGGCGATCGCCTCCTCTCCGTCGCCGGTCCGCACCAGCATCACCCCGGCCCGGTCGGCGAGGGCGGTGAGCGGCTGGCCGGCGCCGAGGAGCTCGTCGAGGGTGAGCGCCCCGAGCGCGGCCGGGTGCGCAGCGAGGATCGCCCCGGCGCCGTCGGCGAGCACGAGCGAGCGTCCGTTGCCGGTCGCCGCCTGCGGCAGGCCCCTGGCGACGGCGGCGAGGCGGGCCTCCGGCTGGCCCTCCGCGGAGCGGGCGAGGCCCGCCGCCGCGGCGAGCGCGATCACGTCGATGTCGGCGACGGCGTCGATGAGCGCCTCGTCGCGGCCGTGGCCGGCCTGGATCCAGGCGCCGACGGCGAGGGTGACGAGGAACACGCCGAGGAGGACGGGGACGGCGAGGCGGAGCCAGGGTTGGGCGCCCTGCAGACGGTCGGCCAAGGCGACGGTGCGCGGCACCCCGAGAATCGTACCCGCGCGCGCGGGTACGCATGCGGCGTCGGCCCCCGCCATACGTCGGCCCCCTCAGCAGTATCGGCTTGTACCCCTCCGGAGGATGTTCCCCGCATCACCCCGAATCACCAACAATAGAATCTTGGCTGCGGGATTTGTCCAGTAATCGGCGCGCCTCACCGGCATCTTTTTTGGTCCGCCGGCGCACCGTCGCAGGCGCAATGCTGCGCCGCACAAAATCTGTTCAGGGCGGGGCGGCGGCCCTGGCCGATTCAAGCCAGGGAGCGCTGCACGATGTCGCCGACATCGGGGGAGAGCGGCCCGGAATCGGCGATGCGCCGCAGGGCCTCCTCGGCCTGCGCCCGCCGGCCGGCCTCCATGGTCTTCCAGGTCCCGAAGGCGGTGAGCAGGCGCGCGGCGACCTGCGGGTTGGCGCCGTCGAGCTGGAGCACGATGTCGGCGAGGAAGCCGTAGCCGAGGCCGTCGCCGCGGTGGAACTGGGTCGGGTTGTTGAGCGCGAAGGCCCCGACGAGGGAGCGCACCCGGTTCGGGTTGGCCATGGAGAAGGCCGGGTCCTGCATCAAACGCTGGACGCGGGCGAGCGTGCTCTCCTCGGGGATCATCGCCTGGAGCGAGAACCACTTGTCGAGGACGAGCGGCTCGGCGGCGTAGCGCTCCCGGA
>DATLFZ010000555.1:0-3828 GCA_035540795.1 Beijerinckiaceae bacterium
AGGGGAAGGGCGGGCGGCTCAGCCGCCCTCGGTCAGCTCGGTCACGCGGGCGCGCAGGCGGGCGTTCTCGGCCTCGAGAGCGGCGATGCGCCGGCGCAGGGCCGCCTCGGCCGCGTCCTCGCCCGCGCCCAGGAAGGTGACGCCGAGCTCGTCGCCCCGGCGCCAGCGGGCCTGCGCGCGACGGGTGACGCCCTTCTGCGGGATGAGGAGGTCGAAGGCGTCGGGCACGGTCACGGCGGCGGAGACCGTGAGCTTCGCCCCGGTGGCGGTCAGGTTGCGCACGGTGCAGTCCACCGAGGCGTTGCCGTTGTTGAACGTCAGACGCCCGGCGATGATGGAGCGCAGGCGCGGCTCGCGGCGGCGGTCGCCGTCCGGTTCGGCGGTGGTGGTCATGGCTTCCCCCTCGTCGGGGAAAGATTGCGCCAGGACCCGTTTCGGGCGGGTAAACCGGCCCTCAGGCGAGGGCGGGCAGGGCCACCCCCGCCGCCTCGACGAGGGCGCCGTCCGTCACGAGCCGGCCGGCGGCGGCGATGTCGGGAGCGAGCGCCCGGTCGTCCTCGAGGTGGCGCACGAGGGGGCGCAGGAGGGAGCGGACCCGCTCGAGGGGCTCGCTCGAGCGCAGCGGCTCGTGGAAGTCGCAGCCCTGCGCCGCCGCGATCAGCTCGATCGCCACCACGTTGCCGGCGTTGCGGGCCATGCGCAGGAGCCGGTAGGCCCCGTGCGTCGCCATCGAGACGTGGTCCTCCTGGTTGGCGGAGGTCGGGATCGAATCGACGCTCGCCGGGTGGGCGAGCTGCTTGTTCTCGGAGACGAGCGCCGCCGCCGCGACCTGGGCGATCATGAAGCCGGAGTTCAGCCCCGGCCGCGGGGTGAGGAAGGCGGGAAGGCCCGACAGGGTCGGGTCGACCAGCATGGCGATGCGCCGCTCGGCCAGCGAGCCGATCTCGCACAGGGCCAGCGCGATCATGTCGGCCGCGAAGGCGACCGGCTCGGCGTGGAAGTTGCCCCCGGAGATCACCTCGCCCTCGTCCGGAAAGACGAGCGGGTTGTCGGAGACGCCGTTCGCCTCCGTCTCCAGGGTGCCGGCGGCCTGGCGCAGGAGGTCGAGGCAGGCGCCCATCACCTGCGGCTGGCAGCGCAGGCAATACGGGTCCTGGATGCGCGGATCGCCGACGAGGTGGGAGGCGCGGATGGCGCTGCCGGCCATCAGGTCGCGAAGCGCGGTGGCGACCTCCTCCTGGCCACGGTGCCGGCGCAGGCGCTGGATCCGCGGGTCGAAGGGTCCGTCGGAGCCCTTGGCGGCGTCGGTCGCGAGCGCGCCGGTGACGAGCGCCCCCTGGAACACGCGCTCGGCCTCGAACAGGCCGGCGAGCGCCAGCGCGGTCGAGACCTGGGTGCCGTTGAGGAGAGCGAGCCCCTCCTTCGGCCCGAGCGCCAGCGGCAGGAGCCCGGCGGCGGCGAGCGCGTCGGGCCCCGCCCGCTTGCCGGCGACGAAGAACTCGCCCTCCCCGATCAGGGCGGCGGCGACATGGGCGAGGGGCGCGAGGTCGCCGCTCGCGCCGACGGAGCCCTGGCACGGCACGACCGGGATCAGGTCGCGGGCGAGGCAGTCGAGGAGCCCCTCGATGGTCGAGAAGCGCACCCCGGACGCCCCCTGCGCGAGGGTCGCGACCTTCAGCGCCATGGCGAGGCGCACCACCGGGATCGGCAGCGGCTCGCCGACGCCGCAGGCATGCGACAGGACGAGGTTGCGCTGCAGCCGCGCCAGATCCTCGGTCCCGATGCGCACGGAGGCGAGCTTTCCGAAGCCGGTGTTGATGCCGTAGACCGGCTCGTCCCGGTCGAGGATCGCCTGCACCGCCGCGGCGCCCGCCTCGACCGCGCGCCGGCAGGACGGGTCGAGCGCCACGGGCGCGCCGCGGTAGATCGCGCGCCACTCGGCGAGGCCCATCGCTCCCGGGCGAACGACCACGCTCACCGGGCCGTCCCCCGGAAGACGCGGGCGTGCAGCGGGGCGGGGCCGATCCAGGCGACGATCTGGGCGAGGTGCTCCACGTCCCAGATGGCGAGGTCGCACCACTTGCCCGGCTCGATCGTGCCGACCTCGTCGAGGCGGCCCAGCGCCTTGGCCGCGTGCCGCGTCATCCCGAGCAGGGCCTCGGGCACGGTCAGGCCGAAGAAGGTGCAGGCCATGTGCGCCGAAAGCCGCAGGGAGGCGATCGGCGAGGTGCCCGGGTTGAGGTCGGTGGCGACCGCCATCGGCACGCCGGCCCGGCGAAAGGCCTCGACCGGCGGCTTGCGGGTCTCGCGCAGGACGTAATAGGCGCCCGGCAGGATCACCGCCACGGTGCCGCATTCGGCCATGGCGTCGACGCCGTCCTCGTTCGCGTATTCGAGGTGGTCGGCGGAGAGCGCCCGGCAGCGGGCGGCGAGCTTCGCGCCGCCGTTGTCGTGCAACTGATCGGCGTGGAGCTTGATCTTCAGTCCGTGCCGCTGCGCGGCGTGGAACACCGCGAGAGTCTCCCCGCTGGTGAAGGCGATGTGCTCGTGGAATGCGTCGACCGCCTCGGCGAGCCCCTCCGCCGCGACCCGGGGGATCGCCTCCTCGCAGATGGAGGTCAGGTAGGCCGCGCGGTCGCCGCCGGGAGGCACGGCGTGCGCACCGAGATAGGTCGCGGCCACCGCGACCGGGCGCTCCTGCGCGAGGCCCTTGGCGGCCCGCAGCATGCGCAGCTCCGTCTCGGTCTCGAGGCCGTAGCCGGACTTGATCTCGACCGTGGTGACGCCCTCGGCCATGAGCGCGTCGAGGCGGGGAAGGGCGGCGCGGACGAGCTCGTCCTCGGACGCGGCCCGGGTCGCCCGCACCGTCGCGGCGATGCCGCCGCCCGCGCGGGCGATGTCGGCGTAGGATTCGCCCGCGAGCCGGCGCTCGAACTCGTCCGAGCGGTCGCCGGCGAAGACGAGATGCGTGTGGCAGTCGATCAGGCCGGGGGTGATCCAGCGGCCCCCGCAGTCGATCACCTCGGCCGCACCGAAATCGGGCAGGTCGCGCTCGGGGCCCACATGGACGATGCGCCCGTCCCGGGCGGCCACCGCCCCTTCCACGATGCCGAGGCCGTCGGCCATGGTGGCGATGCGGGCGTTCCTCCAGAGCGTCTGCACTTGCGGGCCCTCTCGCTGCCGCTATGAGTACCATCGGAAGGGTCATGGACAAGCTGCATTTCGCCACCGCGCTCCTGCCCGAGGGCTGGCGCCGGGACGTGCTGGTCACGGTCGCGGACGGTCGCATCGACGCCGTCGCCGCGGACGCGCCCCCCACCGGCGCGACCAGGTTCGCCGGCGCGGCGGTGCCCGGGCTGCCGAACCTCCACAGCCACACTTTTCAACGCGGCATGGCGGGTCTCGCCGAGCGGCGCGGCCCCAGCGCCGACAGCTTTTGGACCTGGCGCGAGGTCATGTACCGGTTCCTCGACCGGCTGACCCCCGACGACATCGAGGCGATCGCCGCCTTCGCCTTCGTCGAGATGCTGGAAGCGGGGTTCGCAAGCGTCGCCGAGTTCCACTACCTGCACAACGCGCCCGATGGGTCCCGCTACGCGGACCCGGCCGAAACCGCCCGGCGGATCGCCGCCGCGGCGGGCGCGACCGGCATCGGGCTCACCCTGCTGCCGGTCTTCTACGCCCACGGCAATTTCGGCGGGGCAGCGCCGGCTCCCGGCCAGCGCCGGTTCCTGAGCGACCGCGACGGCTTCGCCCGACTCATGGAAGGAAGCGCCCGGGCGATCGCCGCCGTGCCGGACGCGGCCCTCGGCATCGCGCCCCATTCCC
>DATLFZ010000556.1:0-10000 GCA_035540795.1 Beijerinckiaceae bacterium
GTGCGGAGCCCGAGACCGATGATCCCCCTTGCGAATTTCGACATTTCTCTTCCCCCTGATCGCGGCCGCCGACGGATGGTCGTCTCAAACGGGACTGGACGATTCCGTTCCACGATCGGCGTGCCGTCCGATGCACGATTCACTATAGCACGACCGTTACGATCCTTTGACGCGCGAAGACGTGCGCTTGCGCACACGCGAAACAACGGACGCGACTGTTGCACGGCAGCCGCTCCGGAACCGGCCTGCCGCGGTTGCGTTTTGGCCGCGCTTGGTTCAACCCTGCCGGGGAAGCGGGGGCTTCGAGGCGACGACATGGCGAAGTGGGTCTACACCTTCGGCGACGGGCGCGCCGAGGGCGACGCGGGAATGCGCAACCTCCTCGGCGGCAAGGGCGCCAACCTCGCCGAGATGTCCAATCTCGGCCTGCCGGTCCCCCCGGGCTTCACCGTCACCACCGAGGTGTGCACCTATTTCTACGATCACGGCCGCTCCTATCCGCCCGAGCTCGAGGCCGAGGTCGCCGACGCGCTCGCCTTCGTCGGCCGTCTGACCGGGCGGCGCTTCGGCGACCCGGAGAACCCATTGCTGGTTTCGGTCCGCTCCGGCGCCCGCGCCTCCATGCCGGGCATGATGGACACGGTGCTGAACCTCGGCCTCAACGACGTCACCGTCGAGGCCCTCGCGCAAGGCGCCGGGGACCGGCGCTTCGCCTACGACAGCTACCGGCGCTTCATCACCATGTATTCGAGCGTGGTGCTCGGCATCGGCCACCACCATTTCGAGGACGCGCTCGAGAGCTACAAGGAACGCAAGAACCTCACGCTCGACACCGACCTCTCCGCCGACGACTGGCGCACCCTCGTCGACAGCTACAAGAAGCTCGTCGAGAAGGAACTCGGAAAGCCTTTCCCGCAGGACCCGACGGAGCAGCTCTGGGGCGCCATCGGCGCCGTGTTCGGCTCTTGGATGAACGCCCGCGCCATCAAGTACCGGGAGCTGCACGCGATCCCGGCGAGCTGGGGCACGGCGGTCAACGTCCAGGCCATGGTCTTCGGCAACATGGGCGAGACCTCCGCCACCGGGGTCGCCTTCACCCGCAACCCCTCCACCGGCGAGAAGGAGCTCTACGGCGAGTTCCTGATCAACGCGCAGGGCGAGGACGTGGTCGCGGGCCTGCGCACGCCGCAGGACATCACCGAGAAGGCCCGCCTCGCCTCCGGCTCGGACAAGCCGTCGATGGAGGCGGCGATGCCCGAAGCCTATGCGGAGCTCGTGCGCATCTACGGCCTCCTCGAGAAGCACTACCGCGACATGCAGGACATGGAGTTCACCGTCGAGCGCGGGAAGCTCTGGATGCTGCAGACCCGCAACGGCAAGCGCACCGCCAAGGCGGCCCTGCGGATCGCCGTCGAGCTCGCCGCGGAGGGCGTGATCACGCAGGAGGAGGCGGTGAACCGGGTCGATCCGGCCTCCCTCGACCAGCTCCTCCATCCCGCGATCGACCCGGCGGCGGAGCGCAACGTGCTGGCGACGGGCCTGCCGGCCTCGCCGGGCGCGGCCTCGGGCGAGATCGTGTTCAACTCCGACGAGGCCGAGGCCGCGCGGAAGGCAGGCCGCAAGGTCATCCTGGTGCGGGTCGAGACGAGCCCCGAGGACATCCACGGCATGCACGCCGCGGAAGGCATCCTGACCACGCGGGGCGGCATGACCTCGCACGCGGCGGTCGTCGCCCGCGGCATGGGCAAGCCCTGCGTCTCCGGCGCCGGCGCCATCCGGGTCGACTACGCCGCGCAGACGATGACGGTCGCCGGCCAGAGCCTGAAGAAGGGCGAGATCGTCACCATCGACGGCTCGACGGGCCAGGTCCTGCGCGGGCAGGTGCGCATGCTCGAACCGGAGCTCTCGGGGGAGTTCGCGACGCTGATGGGCTGGGCCGACGCGGTCCGGGCGATGAAGGTGCGCGCCAACGCCGACACGCCCCGGGACGCCCGCACCGCCCGCGGCTTCGGGGCCGAAGGGATCGGCCTGTGCCGGACCGAGCACATGTTCTTCGAGGGCGACCGCATCCTCGCCGTGCGCGAGATGATCCTCGCCGACGACGAGAAGGGCCGCCGCGCCGCCCTCGACAAGCTGCTGCCCATGCAGCGGGCCGATTTCGTCGAGCTGTTCGTGATCATGGGCGGGCTGCCGGTGACGATCCGCCTGCTCGACCCGCCCCTGCACGAGTTCCTGCCCCATACGGAGGAGGAGATCGCCGAGGTGGCGAGCGCGATCGGCGCGAGCCCGGACAAGCTCAAGCGGCGGGCGGCGGAGCTGCACGAGTTCAACCCGATGCTCGGCTTCCGCGGCTGCCGGCTCGCCATCGCCTATCCGGAGATCGCCGAGATGCAGGCCCGCGCCATCTTCGAGGCGGCGGTCGAGGCGGAGCGGCGGACCGGCGCGGCGGTGGTGCCGGAGATCATGGTGCCGCTCGTCGTGACCCGGGCCGAGTTCGACCTCGTCAAGGAGCGCATCGACGCCATGGCGGCGGCGGTCGCCGCCGAGACCGGGACGAAGGTGGAGTACCAGACCGGCACCATGATCGAGCTGCCGCGGGCCTGCCTGATGGCGCACGAGATCGCGCAGACGGCCGAGTTCTTCTCCTTCGGCACCAACGACCTGACCCAGACGGCGCTCGGCATCTCCCGGGACGACGCGGCGACCTTCCTCGGGCCCTACACCCAAAAAGGCATCCTGCCTCACGACCCCTTCGTCACCATCGACCCGGAGGGGGTCGGCGAGCTCGTCCGGATCGGCATCGAGCGCGGGCGGCGGACCCGGCCCGACATCAAGCTCGGGATCTGCGGCGAGCACGGCGGCGACCCGGCCTCGGTGCGGTTCTGCGGCGAGGTCGGCCTCGACTACGTGTCGTGCTCGCCCTACCGGGTGCCGATCGCGCGCCTCGCCGCCGCGCAGGCGGCGCTCGGCGGCAAGGTGGCGAGCCAGGCCTGACGCGGTACCCTGCGCCGGGCCGCATCGGCGCGCGGCGGCTGCGCCGATGCGCCCCGTGCCTTTCGGATGCGCCGGGCGATGATTAGGTCTATAAGGCGGCCCGTCCGCGCTCCCCCCAGACCGACGACTGCAGGTTCCCGATGATCGGTGCTCTCGCCAAGAAGATATTCGGCTCGGCCAACGACCGCCGGCTCAAGGCCTACCGGCCGAAGGTCCAGGCGATCAACGCGCTCGAGCCGGAGCTCGAGCGCCTCTCGGACGAGGAGCTGCGGGCCCGCACCGACGCCTTCAGGGCCGAGCTCGCCGGCGGCAAGGATCTCGACGACATCCTGGTGCCGGCCTTCGCCACCGTGCGCGAGGCGGCGAAGCGCACCCTCGGCCAACGGCATTTCGACGTCCAGCTCATCGGCGGCATGGTCCTGCACGAGGGCGGCATCGCCGAGATGAAGACCGGCGAAGGCAAGACGCTCGTCGCCACGCTCGCGGTCTACCTCAACGCGCTTGCCGGCAAGGGCGTGCACGTCGTCACCGTGAACGACTACCTCGCCCGCCGCGACGCCGACTGGATGGGGCAGATCTACAAGTTCCTCGGCATGTCGGTCGGCGTCATCGTGCACGGGCTCGACGACGAGGAGCGCAAGGCCTCCTACGCCTGCGACATCACCTACGGCACCAACAACGAGTACGGCTTCGACTACCTGCGCGACAACATGAAGTACGACTTCGCGCAGATGGTCCAGCGCGGCCACAACTTCGCGATCGTGGACGAGGTCGACTCGATCCTGATCGACGAGGCGCGCACGCCCCTCATCATCTCGGGCCCGGTCGACGACCGCTCGGACCTCTACATGGGCGTCGACGCCCTCATCCCCCGGCTCGTGCGCACCGACTACGACCTCGACGAGAAGCAGCGCACCGTCTCCCTCACGGAGGCCGGCAACGAGAAGATGGAGGAGATGCTGCGCGAGGCGGGCCTCTTGCGCGACGGCGACCTCTACGACGCCGGCAACGCCACCCTCGTCCACCACGTCAACCAGGCCCTGCGGGCGCACACCCTGTTCACCCGCGACAAGGACTACATCGTCCGCAACGACGAGGTGGTGATCATCGACGAATTCACCGGCCGCATGATGCCGGGCCGGCGCTACTCGGAAGGCCTGCACCAGGCGCTCGAGGCCAAGGAGCGGGTCCAGATCCAGCCCGAGAACCAGACGCTGGCCTCGATCACCTTCCAGAACTACTTCCGCCTCTACGCCAAGCTCGCGGGCATGACCGGCACCGCCGCGACCGAGGCGGACGAGTTCATGGAGATCTACAAGCTCGAAGTGGTCGAGATCCCGACCAACATGCCCGTCGCCCGCGTCGACGAGGACGACGAGGTCTACCGCACCGTCGAGGAGAAGTACCGGGCGATCATCCGCGAGATCGAGAAGGCGCACGCGCGCCGCCAGCCGGTGCTGGTCGGCACCGCCTCGATCGAGAAGTCCGAGTTCCTGGCCGAGCTCCTCAGGAAGGAGGGCTACCGCCAGATCGACTTCGGCGACCCGAAGGCGCTCGAGGGCCTCTACGCGGCCGCCCGCGAGGGCCGGGTGACGAAGCAGTTCGCGGTGCTGAACGCCCGCTTCCACGAGCAGGAGGCCTACATCGTCGCCGAGGCGGGGGTGCCGGGCGCGATCACCATCGCGACGAACATGGCCGGCCGCGGCACCGACATCAAGCTCGGCGGCAATTTCGAGATGCGGGTGGCGCAGGAGGCGGCGAGCCTTGCCGACGGCCCCGAGAAGGAGGCGAAAGTCGCCGCCATCAAGGCGGAGATCGAAGCCAACCGGGAGGTGGTCCTCAATGCCGGCGAGCCGGCCGACCCGGAGGCCGGGCGCAAGCACGCGCTCCCGGGCGGGCTCTACATCGTCGGCACCGAGCGGCACGAGTCGCGGCGCATCGACAACCAGCTGCGCGGCCGATCGGGCCGCCAGGGCGATCCCGGCCGCTCCAAGTTCTACCTGTCGCTCCAGGACGACCTGATGCGCATCTTCGGCTCCGACCGCATGGACGGGATGCTGACGAAGCTCGGTCTCGAACAGGACGAGGCCATCATCCATCCCTGGATCAACAAGGCGATCGAGAAGGCGCAGCAGAAGGTCGAAGCCCGCAACTTCGACATCCGCAAGAACATCCTCAAGTACGACAACGTCATGAACGACCAGCGCAAGGTCGTGTTCGAGCAGCGCAAGGAGTTCATGGGCCAGGAGTCGGTCCGCGAGACCATCGCGGAGATGCGCCACGGCACGGTCGACGACGTCGTGCTGCGCCACATCCCGCCGGACGCCTATCCGGAGCAGTGGGACCTCGAGGGCATGAAGCAGGAGGTGGTCAACTTCCTCAACCTCGACCTGCCGGTGGACGAATGGGCCAAGGAGGAGGGCATCGCCGACGAGGAGATGCGCGAGCGCCTGCGCCAGGCCGCCGACGAGGCCTACGCCGCGAGGATCGAGAAGAACTCGGCCGAGGTGATGGGCTACATCGAGAAGCAGGTGCTGCTGCAGACCCTCGACCACCTGTGGCGGGAGCACCTCGTCACCCTCGACCACCTGCGCCAGGTGATCGGCTGGCGCGGCTACGCCCAGCGCGACCCGCTCAACGAGTACAAGTCCGAGGCGTTCGAGCTTTTCAACTCGATGATCGGCCACCTGCGCCAGCAGGTCACCGCCCAGCTCATGCGCATCGAGGTGGTTTTCCAGCAGCCCGAGCCCGAGCTGCCGCCCATGTTCGCGCAGCACCTCGATCCGTCGACCGGCGAGAACGAGTTCGACACCGGCGGCTCGGTCGGGCTCGGCTCGCCCCCTTACGGCGGCGTCGGCCTGCTCGAGCGCGAGCCGATGGTCGCGGCGGCCGAGCGCGACCCGTCCGACCCCGCGACCTGGGGCAAGGTCGGCCGCAACGAGGCCTGCCCCTGCGGCTCCGGCAAGAAGTACAAGCACTGCCACGGCCGCTTCGCCTGAGGCGGGCGGTCAGGGCTCCTCGATCCGGTCCCGGCGCCTGAGCGTCGGGAACAGGCGCATCCAGACGAGGGCCACGAGGACGGCGCCGAGGCCGCCCGCCACCGCGGCCGGCACCACCCCGACGAGGGCGGCGACGGCGCCGGCCCGGAACTCGCCCAGCGTGTTCGAGGTGCCGGTGAAGAGGGCGTTGATGGCGCTAACGCGGCCGCGCATCTCGTCCGGCGTCGCGAACTGGACGAGCGAGAAGCGGATGATCACGCTCGTCGAATCCGCGACGCCGAGGATCACCAGGCACAGCATCGACAGGACGAGGGAGCGCGACAGGGCGAAGGCCAGCGTCGCGAGGCCGAACACGACGACGCAGGCGAACATGGTGCGCCCGACCCCCGCCCGCAGGGGGTTGCGGGCGAGGACGAGGGCCGCCGCGAGGGCGCCCACCGCCGGGGAGGCGCGCAGGAGGCCGAGGCCCCAGGGGCCCGCCTCCAGGATGTCCCGGGTGAAGATCGGCAGGAGCGCCGTCGCGCTGCCGAGGAGCACGGCGAAGAGGTCGAGGGAGATCGCTCCGAGCAGGACCGGGCGCTCGCGCACGAAGGCGAAGCCGGCGAGCAGCGTGGCGAGCGTCGGCGGCCGCCGCACCGGCGCCGGCAGGTCGGTGCGGATCGCCAGGACGAGCGTTGCCGCCGTGGCGAACAGGACGACGCAGGCGCCGTAGAGGATCGCCGGCCCGGCGAGATAGACGAGGCCGCCGATCGCCGGCCCGGCGATCACCGCGGTCTGGGTCGCGCTCGTCGCCCCGGCGATCGCCCGGGACAGGAGCGAGGCGGGCACGAGCCCCGGCACGAGCGCGTGCATGGTCGGCAGCTCGAAAGCCCGAGCCGTGCCGATCACGAAGACGAGCAGAAAGATCGTCTCGCGGGAGAGCCAGCCGCCGAGGCTGCCGAGCGCCAGGATCGCCGCCGCCGCCCCTTGCGCCGCATGGCAGGCGACGACCACGAAGCGGCGGTCGTACTGGTCGGCCACGTGGCCGACCACCAGCACCGCCCCGATCACCGGCACGAACTGGATCAGCCCCAGAAAGCCGAGGTCGAGGGCGCTCCCGGTCAGGGCGTAGAGCTGCCAGCCGATCGCCACCGCCAGCATCTGGTAGGCGGCCATGGCGAGCATCCGCCCCCACCAGAACAGGGCGAAGGCGCGGTGCCGCATGAGCGGGGGAGGAGCGGGATCGGGCACGGGATTCGGCGCGGCTGCCGCGCTTCGTAGCAGAACGCCGCGCCGGGCGGGCCGACAAAAAAGAAACGCCGGGGCGAACCCCGGCGTCACTCCTCGCGATCGAAAACCCCGTCAGCGGCCGGTCTTCACCCGCGTCCACTGCCGGGTGACGGTGCGCTGGGTGCGCTCGTCGTAGGCGGTGACCGTGAACAGGCGCTTGAACGTGGCGTCGTCCGGGTAGATGCCCGGGTTCTCCAGGACCTCCCGGTCGATGTGCTCCTTGGCCGCGAGGTTGCCCGAGGCGTAGCGCACGAAGTTGGAGTTCGCCGCGGCAATCTCCGGCCGCATCATGAAGTCGATGAAGGCGTGGGCGGCGTCCGCGTTCGGGGCGTCCTTCGGGATCACGAAAGAATCGAACCACATCAGCGCCCCTTCCTTGGGGATGATGTAGGCGATGTCGACCCCGCTCTTGGCCTCCTGGGCGCGGTTGCGCGCCTGCAGCACGTCGCCCGAATAGCCGACCGCCATGCAGATGTCGCCGTTGGCGAGGGCGTTGATGTACTCGGACGAGTGGAACTTCTGCACGTTGCCGCGGATGCGGAACAGGAGGTCGCCCGCCTTGGTCAGGTCCTCCGTGCGCTTCGAATCCGGGTTGAGGCCGAGGTAGTTCAGCGCGGTCGGGAACATGTCGTCGGCGGCGTCGAGGACGTGGATGCCGCAATCGCGCAGCCGCGAGGCCACCTCCGGCTTGAACAGGAGGTCCCACGAGTTGAGCGGCTGGTCGCCGAGGCGCTCGCGCACCCGCTCGACGTTCACGCCGAGGCCGGTCGTGCCCCACATGTAGTTGACCGCATACTGGTTGCCCGGGTCGTAGACCTGCAGGCGCTGCATGATGTCCGGCCACATGTGCTTGAGGTTCGGCAGCTTCGCCTTGTCGAGCGGCTGGAACACGCCGGCCTTGATCAGCCGCTGCAGGAACGGGCCCGACGGCACCACGACGTCGTAGCCGGAGCGGCCCGCGAGCAGCTTCGATTCGACGATCTCGTTGGTGTCGTAGGTGTCGTAGACGACCCGGATGCCGGTCTCCTTCGTGAAGGCTTCGAGCACCTTGGGGTCGACGTAGTCCGACCAGTTGTAGACGTTGACGACGCGATCCTGCGCGGCGGCGCCGGTCGCGAGACCGACGGCGAGCGCGAGCGAGGCGAAGAGATGCTTCATTTTCCGGTTGGCCCTCCTCTCGTGGGGCGATGGCGCGAGGTCCCGCGGGCGGAACCGGATAAGGCTAGGGAGCCGGGGGGCCCGGCACAAGGGAAGGCGGGGGAGAATCGTGAGTAGGGCGAGGGGCTTCCGCCGGAAGGCCGGGGGATCCGCGGCCCTCACGCCGCCCGGCGCAGTCCCGCGAGGCGCTCCAGCGCCGCGTCGAGGGTGGCGTCCTTCTTGGCGAAGCAGAAGCGGACCACGTTGCGCACCGCCCCGTCCGCGTAGAAGGCGCTGACCGGGATCGCGGCGACGCCGTGCTCCAGGACGAGGCGCTCGCAGAAGGCGACGTCGTCGGTCTCGCCGAGGGGCGCGATGTCGATGTTGAGGAAGTAGGTCCCCTGCGACGGGATCACGTCGAAGCCGAGGTCGCGCAGGCCGGCGGTGAAGCGGTCGCGGCTCCGCTGCAGGTCCAGGCGCAGGCCCTCGAAATAGGAATCGTCCTTGGCAAGACCGTAGGCGACCGCGGCCTGCAGGTTCGGCGGCGTCGTGAAGGTGATGTACTGGTGCGCCTTGGCGAGCACCCGCATCAGCGGCGGGGCCGCGCAGACGAAGCCGACCTTCCAGCCGGTCAGGTTGAAGATCTTTCCGGCCGAGCCGACCTTGACCGTCCGCTCCCGCATGCCGGGGAGCCCGATCACCGGCGCGTGCCGGCGCCCGTCGAACACCACGTGCTCCCAGACCTCGTCGCAGAGCGCCACCGCGTCGAAGCGCCGGCAGAAATCGGCCAGCAGGGCGAGGTCTTCGGGGCCGAAGATGGTGGCGGTCGGGTTGAGCGGGTTGTTGAACAGCACCACCCGCGTCCTGTCCGAAAAGGCCGCCGCGAGCGCCGCCTCGGTGAGGCGGAAGGCGGGCGGCTGCAGGGTGACGAAGCGCGGCACCCCGCCGGCCCGGCGCACCAGCGGCAGGTAGGCGTCGTACATCGGCTCGAACAGCACCACCTCGTCGCCCGGCTCGACGAGCGCCATCAGCGCGCCGGCGAGCGCCTCGGTGGCGCCCGAGGTGACCATCACCTCCGTCTCCGGATCGAGCTCGACGCCCTGCCAGTGGCGGTAATGCGCCGCGATGGAGGCCCGCAGCTCGGGCAAGCCCATCATCGGCGGGTACTGGTTCCAGCCCTCGATGACGGCTTCCGCCGCCTTGCGCCGCACGTCCTCGGGGCCGGGATCGTCCGGAAAGCCCTGGCCGAGATTGACCGCCCCGGTCCGGCGGGCGTGGGCGGACATGGTTTCGAAGACCGAGGTCTGGATGTTGGCGAAGACGGAGTTCATGGAGCGGCCCGGATTTTCCGGCTTCCTACCAGAGCCCACCGGAGGCGTCGAACCTAGCGCACCTTGGCCCGGATCTCCGCCGCCAGGACCTCGATCAGGAGGGGCGTCGCCGGCCCGCCGCACAGGGTGAGCGGGTCGGGCAGGTAGAGCCGGCGCTCCGGCGGCACGGCGGCGGACAGAGCCGGGTGCCACAGGAGGGCGGAGCCCTGGTCGACGGCGCGCCGGTCGCTCTCGGCCATGACCAGGTAGTCGGGCGGGTCGGCGAGCAGG
>DATLFZ010000557.1:0-3586 GCA_035540795.1 Beijerinckiaceae bacterium
CGATCAAGTATCCCGGGACTGACAAGGCCGAGATCATTTCCGTGATTGGGACGATCCAACCGGGCGGTCGCACGCCACTCCACGAGCATCCCGTGCCGACCTACGTCTACGTGCTGGAAGGTGAGGTCGAGTTGCAGACCGAGGGCCAGTCCCCCCACACGTACAAGACGGGCGAAGCCTACATCGAGGCGTTGAACCGGAAGCACCAGCTGCTGAACAAGGGCAGCTCCCCCGCCCGGGTGCTCGTAGTGTTTGTCGGTGAGGCGGGCAAGCCGACTACGGTCACCCCGAAGTAGAAGTAGATGGGGCGGCGCGGTAGCATCCGTCGCCCCGCTGCTTGCCCATCCCCCAGGGTTGGATAACTGTGGCCGGGTTCCGTGCGGGGCGCTCCCGCCGAAGGAGGACCTGCAATGGCAAGAATGCTGACCTATGTTGGTGCTGCTCTCGTTGCAACCGGTCTCTCCATTGCGACTGCGGCGGGGGAGAAGCTAAACGTATTCGGGACCGAGATGGTTGTGAAAACCGACGGCTCGAAAACCGGCGGAGCAATGACCGTTGTTGAAACCACCGTGCCCCCTGGGAGCGGTCCGCCGCGACACGTTCACTCACGTGAAGACGAGATGTTTTATATCATCTCTGGAAGGTTCAAGCTCCTGCACGGGAGCCATGAACTGGAGGTCGGTCCGGGGGAGGTGATCTATCTCCCGCGAAACGAGACTCACACCTACAGGAATATCGGCAGCGAGCCCGGCAAGGTCCTCGTCACTATCACGCCGGCGGGATTCGAAGGCTTCTTCAGAGAGGTCTCTGAACGCAAGCTGATGCCGCCGAAGGACATGCAGGAGATCACCGCCGTCGCCGACAAGTACGGCTTGAAATTCACCGGGCCGCCGCTTCAGTAGCGCGCGAGCGTAGATCGGGGCGCACCCTTCCGCAGACCAGCAGGCCCGCAAGGCAGCGGACCTGCTAGCCCGCCAATGCGAACGGCCTGACGCCGCGGTCCATTCGCCCAAAGGCCTGTTTCCACCGCTGAAGGAGTTGGCGAAGCTCCTTCCGGACACTGCGACCCGTATCGTCGGTCAGGATCAAAAGGAGGAGGTCACGGTCGACCGGCTGCGCGAAGGCGACCTCCTGCTCATTTGGCCCGGCGCGAGCATTCCGGCCGACGGGGTCGTCAGGACCGGGCGCAGTTCAGTGAACGAGGCGATGATCACGGGGGAATCGCGCCCCGTCGGCAAGAACGAGGCCGACCGCGTCATTGCCGGGACCGTCAATGGCGAAGGCTCCTTGCGGGTCGAGGTCGTTGGCACGGGCGAAAAGACGGCGCTCGCTGGTATCATGCGCCTCGTCGCACAGGCCCAGGCCTCCCGCTCGGGCGCCCAGGGACTCGCCGACCGTGCGGCCTATTTCCCTGACCCTGATCGCGATCGCTGTAGGGGCGATCACGCTTGTGGCTTGGTTGGCGATCGGGCGAGCCTTGATTATACGATCACCCGGGTCGTGACCGTGCTCGTGATTGCCTGTCCGCACGCGCTCGGGCTCGCTGTCCCCCTGGTCGATCGTCGAGCTATGCGAGCGCCACCGCGTACAACTCGCCGCCGCCGCGCTCCAGCACCCGCCTCGCCACCAACCGGTTGCGAGCGTCGTCACCGGAATGAGGTCCGCAGCGGAGGTCGACACGAACATCGCCCTGTTCCGTGCGGCCATCCAGGCGAGTTTCTGGGACGAGCTGGCGAGCCGGGGCTTGGCCAGATCCCATCTCGATCGGACCGGCCGAAGCTCGGTCCCCGAGTAGCGAGGCTGGGTCCGGCTGCACACACCAGGTACCGCTCATCACCTCCTCTCGGGCCGCCGCACGTGCTGGGGCCGGTTGACCCGCTGAGGTCGGGTCCTCTCGAGCGGCGTCCGGCTCGTCAGGTACTTGAGCGCCTGGCTCGTTGCGTCGACCTGGTCGTCATGGCGGCCGGTGGGGAACGCCAACAGCTCGCTGACGTAGGCTCCGAGCCAGGGTGCCTCGGGAGGCAGGTGGACCTGCCCGGCCTCGAACCGGGCCGCCTGCGCCAGGAGCCGGGCGAGCTTGTCAAAGCGCGCCTGCTGGAGGAGCGGGTAGAGTTCGCCAGTGCGGCGCAGGTCCTGCGACAGCGCCCGCCCGAGTTCGGTGTCCTCGATCAGGGTCGCATCCGCCCGATGCTCCCGCGAGAGGCCGATCATCCGCCGGCGCAGCTCGGGCGCCTCCCAGCGTCCGCGCTCCACGTGGAGCAGATAGTACTGCTGACCGACGGCGCCCCAGACGGTCCCGACCTACCAGTCAGCCGCATCCGTGACGGTCGAAGCGGTGTCCCAGGAGACGACCTTGAGGTCGAAGGCGTCCGGAACGGCGTCGTAGGAGCGGATCCAGTCGCGCTTGATCGCATGGCCTTCAGCCGGCTGCGGGTCCTGCTGGTACTGGGCCGAGAAGTTGAGGGTCCCGAGATTGCGCCGGATCGCCTCGAGTGCCTCGGGCGGCTCGCGCTCCGGATGCAGCACCTCGCCCGCGCGGCGGCGGTAGACCTCATGCGGGAGGGGGCCGATGCCATACGTGAGGTCTTCGGGAGCGATCGCCGGGATCGACAGCACCTCCCAGGGCTCCTTGTCGAGCACATGGCCGACGAGGTCGTCCTGGTGCAGGCGCTGCATGACGATGATGATGGCGTCCTGCGCCTTGTTGTTGAGCCGGGAATACAGGGTGTTGTCATAGAACTCGGCGACGCGGCGGCGCTCGGAGGCGGAGAGGGCCGCGGCGAGGCCCTTGATCGGATCGTCGACGACGATCAGGTTCGCGCCGCGGCCGAGGACGGACCCGCCGATCGAGCCCGCATAGCGGAAGCCGTGGCCGGTCGTGATCAGCTCCATCTCGCGGTCGGTCTTCACTTGGAAGGCGGGGAAGAGCCGGCGGTACCACTCGGTGCCGACGACCGAGCGGAAGTCGGCGGCGTGCTTGCGGGCGAGCTCGTTGGCATAGGAGATGGCCATGACCCGCTTGCGCGGGTCATGGCCGAGGAGCCAGGCGGTGAAGCCGACCGTGACGAGGATCGACTTGCCCGAGCGGGGCGGCACGTTGATCACGAGCCGCTTCACCTCGCCCCGGTGCACGCGCATCAGCTGGTGCGCGATGGCGTGGACGTGCCAGTTGTCGAGATAGGGCGAGCCGGGCTCCAGCGTGCCGAAGGACTTGGCGAGGAAGCTCGCCAAGTCCTGCCGCAGGATGGCCCGGAGGAGGGCGCTGCGATCGCTCACGTCGGCTCCTCCTCGTCGTCGTTCTGGGGCGCCGGAGCCGAGGCCGAGCGCGTGAGAAAGCGCTCGATCACCGCCTCGTCGGTCTCGTTGAGAGCGGGGACGTCCTCGGCAGGCGGGGTGCCGTTGTCGTTGCCAGGGGAAAGGAGCCGGCCTTTTCGACCAGGTCGATCCAGAGCTTCATCGCCTTCAGGTCGCCCTTCAGGGCAAGGGCCCACAGGCGCCGGACGAAGAACTGGGCGCCTGTCCGCTTGCGCCGGCGCCCGTTCTCGGTGGCGGTGAAGCTCTCCTGAAGGATGCGCTCGGCTTCGGC
>DATLFZ010000558.1:0-7442 GCA_035540795.1 Beijerinckiaceae bacterium
GAGCCGCCGGAGCGGTCGCCTGCGGCTGCGTCGCGGGAGCGGCCGGCGGCCCGGCGGCGACCGGCACGGTGGCCCAGCCCGGCGCGACCGGCACGACCGCGACGGCTCCGGGCACGGCTCCGGCCGCTCCCGCGACGCAGCCGCAGGCGACCGCTCCGGCGGCTCCGGGCACCGCTCCGGCCACCCAGCAGGCGACCGCGCCGCGCACCGGCGCCGGCGCGACCGGCGCGGGCTGGGGCACCGGCGCGGGCTGGGGCGGCTGGGGCGACGGCCAGCTCGAGCACATCCGGGTCAACTTCACCCGGGCCCAGCTCGAGGCGGCTCCCGAGTTCCGCCGCATCAACCGCTGAGCGGACCGGCACTGACGAAGGGGGAGAGGGGCCGCATGGCCCCTCTTCTCTTTTCGGGCTACGCGACGGCGGCGAGCGCCGCCTCGAGCTCCCGCTCCTCCGGCTCCAGGACGACCGGTCCGGCGGTGAAGACCAGGAGTCCCCGCACCGGGCGGCCCGGATAGATGGCCCGCAACAGCCGGCCGTAGAGGGCGAGCTGGGCGAGGTACCCCTGCGGCGGCGCCCCTTGCGGGGGCGCGCCTGTCTTGAAATCCGCGAACACCACGGCGTCTTCCACGGCGAGACGGTCGATCTGCCCGGCGACCGGGACCTCGCGGTCGCCGAGCCGGATCCGGCCCGCCACCGCCGCCTCGGCCCGGGCGCGCGGCCCGAACAGCGCCGCGAGGCGCGGATCGTCGATCACCCCGAGGGCCTCGGCCAAGAGGCCGGCGCGTTCGGCCGGATCCATCCGGGGGGCCCGGGCGGCGAGGACGGCGAGGCCGGCCCGTTCCCGGTGCTCGGGCGGCACGTCCGGAAGGCGTTCGATCAGCTCGTGCACCAGGGTGCCGCGGATCCGGGCGGCGGCCGCCCGGCCCCGCTCCGCCCGCGGGCCGCGCGTGCCGGAGGGGCGTACCGGCGCCTGCGGCCCGGCTTCCGGCACCGCCGGAGCGTTCAGCCAGGCGGGGGCCGGCAGGTCGGTGACGGCGGCGACCGCCGCCGCCGCGGCCGCGTGCGGCGAAGCCAGCCGGCAGCGCCAGACATGGCTTCCGTCCGGCGCCTCCTCGCGCACGAGGCCGTCGACCTCGGCCACGAGGCTGCGGCGGACCATCTCGCACCAGGCCTCCTCGGGCGTGCGGTCGCGGCTGCCTGAATAGGGCGCGACGACGAGCCGGTCCTTGGCCCGGGTCATGGCGACGTAGAGGAGCCGGTTGTGCTCCTCGAGGGCGAGTTGCCGCTCCGCCTCGCGGGCCGCCGCGACGCGCGCGCAGGATTCCGCCTTCGTGCCGGCCCAGACCGGCAGCTTGCGCCCGCCGGCGAGGCGGACCGGGACGAGCGGCCGCGCCGGCCCGTGCACGTGGCAACCGTCGATCAGGATGACGACCGGCGCCTCGAGGCCCTTGGCCCCGTGCACCGTCATGACCCGGACCTCCGTCGCGCTTTCGAGGTCGCGCTTGATGGTGTGGGCGGAGGCCTCGAAGCGGGCGAGGAAGGCGCTGAGCGAGGGCGTGTGCGACGTTTCGAACTCGTGGGCGAAGCACAGGAAGGCGTCGACCGCGTCCGCCGCCTCCCCTCCGAGGCGGGAGGCGAGCGCCGCCCGCCCGCCGCGCGGGCCGAGGAGCGTCGCGTAGAAGCCAAAGGGGCCGTGCGCCCGGGAAAGCGCACGCCAGGCCGCGAGGGCGGCGGCGCCGTCCCGCGCGGCGGCGTCGGTCGGCGCGACCCGGTCCAGGGCCTCTGCCAGGGAGGCCTCGCCCCGGTCGGCGCCGATGCGCACGAGGTCGTCGTCGGTGAGCCCGACGAGGGGCGACTTCAGCGCCGCGGCGAGCGTCAGGTCGTCCTGCGGCAGGAGGGCGGCGCGCCCGGCGGCGACGAGATCCATAACGGCGATGTGCTCGCCGACCTCGATCCGGTCGGCGCCGGCGACCGCGACATCCGCCTCCTTCAAGGCCCGGATCACCGCGTCGAAGGCGGGGCCGCGCTTGCGCACGAGGATCAGGATGTCCCCCGGGCCGCGCACCCGGCCGGTCTCGTCGCCGGCGGTGGTCCAGGTCTTCACCAGGCCGGCGATGCGGCGGGCGAGCACCACGGGAGGAGCGGAGCGTTCGGGGGCGTCGACCGGCAGGGTCCAGGCCTCGGGCTCGTCGTCCGCCTCCGGGCGCTGGATCGGCCACAGCTCGACGCGCCCGGGCGCGTCCGGGCGGGCGCTCTCGTGGACGGTCCCGATCGCCCCGTCGGCGAAGGAGAGGCCGCGGAAATGCGCCTCGAGCCGGAACGTCGCGTCCACCGCGGCGAGCACGGCGGCGGCGGAGCGGAAGGAGAGGGTGAGCCGCACGTCCTCGAAGCGCAGCCGCGCCTCGGCGATCTTGCGCTTCCACTCCCGCCCGGCGCGCTCGAATTCCTGCGGGGCGGCGCCCTGGAAGCCGTAGATCGACTGCTTGGGGTCGCCGACGGCGAAGAGGGTGCGCAGCTTGCCGCTCGCGCCGGCGCCCGCCGCGAACTCCGCGGTGATCAGGCGCAGGATCTCCCACTGCTCCGGGTTCGTGTCCTGCGCCTCGTCGACGAGGACGTGGTCGATGCCGCGGTCGAGCTTGTACAGGACCCAGGCGGCCGCGTTCTCGCGGGACAGGACCGCGAGCGTCTTCTCGATGAGGTCGGCGAAATCGAGCTCGCCGCCCGCGCGCTTCCCCTCCTCGACCCGGCGATGGATCGCCTCCGCCAGGGTGAAGAGGGCGCGGGTGCGCTCCATCGCGAGGGCCGCCTTGCGCCGGTCGCAGAGGGGGACGAGCCGCTCCCGCTCCGCCGCGAGCCGGTCGCGCAGGCCGGGCTCGACGTTGCGCGTGCCGATCTCCTTGCGGGGCCCGGTCCCGGTGAAGAACACGCACAAATAGGCCGCGAGCCGCTCGTCCGGTGCGGCGGCCGCGAGGGCCGCGCGGACATGCGCCGCGAGCTTCTGGTCGTTGGTCGAGCCCCGCTCGAGCCCGGCCGCGACCGCCGCCCATTCGGACGGCGGGATGCCGTCCTCCAGGATGGCGCGGGACAAAACGGCGGGATCCTCGCCCGGCCGCAGGCCGAGTTCGGCGGCGAGCGCGTCGAGGGCGGCAGGGTCGCGCAGCGCCCGGCGCTCGGCGACGGCGGCGGCGATGATCTCGTCGAGCTGCTCCCCGCCCGCGGCGATGCCGATTACGTCGAGGGCACGCCCCAGCTCCGGATGCGCCTCCTTCGCGGCGGCCTTCGCCAGCACCTCCCGGGTCGCCTGCGCGATCCGCTCGCCGAGCTGGTTCTCGTCCAGCACCTTGAAGCTCGCCGGCACCTCGGCCTCGAACGGCACCAGGTGGAGGATCCGCTCGCAGAAGGCGTGGATGGTCTCGATCTTGAGCCCGCCCGGGGTCTCGACCGAGCGGGCGAAGAGCCGGCGGGCGAGGGCGAGGCGCGCCCGGTCCGGGCGCACGCCTTCCAGCTCCTCGACGTCGTCCGAGAGGGCCGCGTCGTCGAGGGTGACCCAGCGGCCGAGCCGGTCGAAGACCCGGATCGCCATGTTTGCTGCCGCCGCCTTGGTGAAGGTCAGGCACAGAATCCGCCCCGGCGGCGTGCCCTCGAGCAGGAGCCGCAGCACCCGGTCGACCAGGACCTTGGTCTTGCCGGCGCCGGCGTTGGCCGAGACCCAGGCCGAGGCGTGCGGATCCGCCGCCCGGCGCTGGTCGAGGGTGGTCTTGGCGGGGACGTGGAGACGCTCGGCGATCACGCGGGGTCCTCCGCGGCGAGCGACCATTCCTTCACCCGGGCCAGGTGGTCGAATTCCGAATAGCGGCGCTGGTATTTCGGGAAAGGCCGCGACATGTAGCCGATCTCGCCGCGCACGTATCGCGCGAGCAGCGCTTCGAGCTTCGCCCGGTGCTCCGGCACGAGGGCGGCCACCGTGCGGGTCTCGTCCTTCTGCGGCTCGACCGGGCGGGGTTCCAGGGGCGTGCGCCCGCCGGTGACCCGCACGTAGAGCAGGTCGGGCGTCTCCGTCGCCCGCAGCCCTTCGAACCCGCCCGCCAGGAGGATCGCCGCTTCGAGGGTCAGCTGGGGCGAGAAGCCGGCGAAGACCTCCTTGGCGCTCGGGGTCGTGCCGGTCTTGAAGTCGACGAGCGTGAAGCCGCCGTCCCGGCGCGCCTCGATGCGGTCGGCGCGGGCCGTGAGGAGGAAGGCGCCGCCGTCGGGCAAGGGGATCGTGAGCTCGCCCTTCCGCTCGGCCAGGACCTGCGCGATCCCGGGCCGCCGCTCCGCTTCCCACCCCAAGAAAGCCTCCGCGATCCGCTCGAAGCGCGGCCACCAGGCTGCGAAGAGCTCGGGATAGGCCGCCTGGAGGGGAGCGAACGCCTCGCGTCCCAGCGCGAGGAGCCGTTCGCGCGCGTCCGGCGGAAGGGCGTCGGGAAACGCTCTCCCGAACTCCTCCAGCACCTTGTGGACGATCATGCCCCGGTCGGCGGCGCCGGGCGACTCGGCGACGGCGTCGAGGGCCTCGAGCCCGAGGACGTGCCTGGCGAAGATCGAGTAGGGATCGCGCACCAGCGTCTCGATCGCGGTGACGCTGAGCCGGCGGGGGAAGCGCCCCGGGTCCGGCTTCGGCACCGGGCGGGGGCAGGGCCGGCCCGGCGGGGGCGTGTCGAGCAGGCGCGCGAGGCGGCGGAAGCGCTCGCCCGAGGCGGCGACCGCCTCCCAGGCCGGCTTGCCGACGAAGGCCTTGAGCCGCTGCAGGAAGCGCGACGGCACCGTCGGCGCGTTGCCGCGCTTGGCGGCCCGGGTCACGACCGCGTCCGCGGTCCCGAGGAGTTGCGCGAAATCGTGCGCCGACTGGCCGATCCGGCGCTCCGGCGGCGACAGCCCGAGTTGCGCCCGCATCGGCCGGTTGAGGAAGGCGTCGGTCCTCGCCGTCGGCGGCCACACACCCTCGTCGAGGCCGCCGAGCACGACCCGGTCGAAGGTGAGGAGGCGGGCCTCGAGCGGACCGAGGATCTGCACCCGGGGATGGCCGGAACGGGTGGGCGGCAGCACCTTGCCGGCGGCGAGCGCCCGGAAGAAGTCGGGATAGTCCGAGAAGCGGCCGGCGACGCCGCCCGCATCCGCGAGGGCGAGTTCGTCGAACAACGCGTCGAGGGCGGCCTGCCCGTCCTCCGGATCGTCCTCCGCCGCGGGCCCGTCCCGCAGCCGCTCGACCGCGGCCTGGTGGAGGCCCGCCAGGGCGATGAGATCGACCTCGCCGTCGGTCCGGGCGAAGCCCGCGAAGGCCTCGCCGAGCCGGCGCACGAGGTCGGCGGCGGCTTCCCAGTCCGCCGCGGTCAGGCGGCGGGCCGGACGCGGGGTGCGCCAGTCGGTCTCCTCGCGCCTCGTCTTCAGGGCTTCCTCGATCCCCTCGAGGCCGGGGCCGGGCTCGGGGCCGCGCAGGACGCCGAGTTCGAGGGCCTGCGCCGCCCGCTCGACCGCCTCCCGCTCCAGGCCGAGGCGCACCGCCGGATGGGCGAGGAGCGCCAGCACCGATCCGGCGTCGAAGTTCTTCGTCGCGGCCTCCGCCGCGAGCCGCGCCAGCCGGCCCGCCGGCGTGTCGGCGAGGGCGCACCCGGCGCTGTCCTCGGCGACGATGTCCCAGCGGGCGAGTTCCGCCGCGACCCGGACCGCGAGGCCCCGGTCGGGCGTCACCAGTGCGACCGTGTGCCCGGGCTCGGCCAGAGTTTCCCGGATGGCGATCGCCGCCGCCAGCGCCTCGTCGCGCTCGTCCGCCGCCTCGACCAGCTTGAGGCCTGCGCAGCCCGCCTCCGCGAGGGCGGCCCGCTCGTCCGGGTCGAGAGCGGACCAGCGGTCCGTCGTCTCCGCCGGCCGCAGAGCCTGCGACAGCACCCGCGCCCGCGCCGCGCCGGCCGGCTCCGCCGCGCCGAGCACCCGGACTTCGCCGCGGGCCAGGCGCAGATGCGCGTCGAGGAGGCGGCGCATGGTCGCCTGCGGGTGGCCGTGGACGAGGTCCCCGTCGGCGGCCTGCCCGATCGCGGTCCAGCCCTGCTCGTCGAGATCGAGGTCGAGCCCCGGCAGCACCACCGCCCCGTTCGGCAGGGCGGCGATGGCGGCCAGCAACCGGGCGGTGGCGGGGACCGACCCCGTCGAGCCGGCGGCGATGATGGGCGCCTGCGGCCGCTCGCGGGCGAGGCGCGCGGCCTCGGCCTCGATGAGCGCGATCCGGCGCCGGGCCGGGTCGCTCGCGCCCCGCGCCTTCAGGATGTCCGGCCAGTGCTCGGCGGCGATGGCCACGAATCTTTGGGTGAGTTCGAAGAAGCGCGAGAAGTCGCCGTCGACCGCCTTGCCGAGGTCGGACCACGGGACGCCCTCGGTGGCGAAGGCGTCCATGAGCGCCTCGAGATCGGCGGCGAGGGCCACCGCGTCGGCGGGGGAGGACGGCACGAGGAGCGGGCCGTCGCCGGGCAGGTCGAGGTCGGCGCGGCGCACCGACGCCACCCAGGCCTGGACGAGCCGGGCGAGGACGAGACGCCGCTCGAGAGGCGGTATCGGCGGCGGCAGGACGTCCGCCCCTTCGTCGGCCCGGGCGGCGAGGTCGAACTCGGCCTCGTCCGCCTCCCCGAGCGGGACGATGCGCGGCATCAGCCGGGGCCGCCCGCCGGCGCGCTCGGCGAGCACCGCCGAGAGGGCACGCGCCGCCCGCCGCGTCGGCAGGAAGATGGTGGCGTCGGCGAGGGCCTCGTCCTCGACCTTCAGCCCGTCGAGGAGCGTCCCGTCGGCGAGGGCGGCCGCGAGGGTCGGCAGAAAGGGAACCGCCGCCGGAACCGTGAAGACCCGCATCAGGCGGCCCGCGCCGGCAGGTGCGCCTCCGCCACCGGGATCGATTCCGGCGTGCCCACGTGCAGCCACAGCCCGTCGAGGGGGAGGCCGAACAGGCGCCCCGCCGCGATGGCGCGGTCGAACAGGAGGTTGAGCGAGAACGCCCCGTCGGGCGTGTCGGCGAACAGCTCGGGGCGCAGCACCGCCACGCCGGCATAGATGAACGGGGCGGGGCGGCCCTTCTCCCGGCGGACGAGGCGTCCGGCCTCGTCCCGGTGGAAGTCGCCGTCGCCCTCGAAGCCGACGCTCGTCTCCTTCGGCGCGAGCAGGAGGAGGACGTCCATCCGGGCGGGGTCCCAGGCCCCGAGGAGGCGCGGCAGGTTCGGCCGGCCGCCTTCGACCCAGAGCGAATCCGAGTTGAGGGCGAGGAACGGCCTTCCTCCGAGGAGCGGCAGCGCGCGCTTGACGCCGCCGCCGGTCTCGAGAAGGGCGTCCCGCTCGTCCGAGATCGTCACCGCGGGCGGCGCCTCCCGGCGGCGGAGATGGCGCTCGATCTGGTCCGCGAGGTGGTGGACGTTGACGACCGCC
>DATLFZ010000559.1:0-2784 GCA_035540795.1 Beijerinckiaceae bacterium
GCCCTGCGCCCCCCCTTCGACCGGTCCCCCCTGCGCCTGAAGCCGCCGGCGTCAAGCCACGTCTTCCTCGCTCTTTCGAGCCAGCTTCGGGCCATCCCATGATTTCGCTTCTCGCGAGCGCCGCGTCCATCGCGGCCGGAATCTCGCTCATCCTCGCCGCGCGCGCCGATGCCGACGGCGTCCCGCCTCCCTTCATGCGCCATCCGCTCATGCAGATGAACGTGCCGGCGATCTGCCTGGGTCTCATCGTCGTCGGCGGGGCGCAGATCCTCGCCACCGTGCTGGGGGCCTGACATGGCCCGCGGTACGGGCCGGCTCGGCCTCGCCCAGATCGTCACCGCGGCGAGCGTCGCCGTCCTCGTCGGCGCCGAGGTGTTCGGGCTCGCCTTCGCCACCGGCTGGGCCATCGGCGGCCTGTTCGAGCTCGGGCCGCTCGTCACCTACGCCATCGAGGCGCTCCTCGGCGCCGGCGGCGTCGTGGTGATGGTCGCCCTCATGCGCCGGGTGATCGCGGTCGAGCGCCACCAGACCTGACGTTCCCCCGCCCGGCCCGCCGGGCGGGGCCTCGGAGATCCCCCATGCTCGTCGCCGTCATGATCGCGGCGCTCCTCGCGATGATCGTCGCGGGGGTGCCGATCGCGGTCGCCCTCGCGGGCTCGTCCCTCCTCTTCATCATGCTGTCCGGGGTGGCGCCGGAGATCACGGTGATCCACCGGATGGTGAACGGGGTCGACTCGTTCCCCCTGCTGGCGGTGCCGTTCTTCATCATGGCCGGTAACCTGATGAACTCGGCCGGGATCACGAAGCAGATCTACGACTTCGCCGTCGCGGCGGTCGGGTGGCTCAAGGGCGGGCTCGGTCACGTCAACGTGGCCGGGTCGGTGATTTTCGCCGGCATGTCCGGCACGGCGGTCGCCGATGCCGGCGGCATCGGCACGATCGAGATCCGCGCGATGCGCGATCACGGCTACCCGGTCGACTTCGCGGTGGGCATCACCGCCGCCTCCTCGACGATCGGGCCGATCATCCCGCCCTCCCTGCCGCTCGTCATCTACGGCGTGGTGGCGAACGCCTCGATCAACCAGCTCTTCGTCGCCGGCATCGTGCCGGGGCTGGTCATGGCCCTGTTCCTGTCGCTGACCGTCGCCGTCTACGCGCACCGCAACGGCATCGGCCGCGACGCCCGCTTCGTGCTGGGCAAGCTCGGCACGACCTTCCTCAACGCGCTCCTGCCCCTGCTCACGCCGGCGATCATCATCGGCGGCATGAGCTTCGGCCTGTTCACGCCGACGGAGGCCGCGGTCTTCGCCTGCGCCTACGCGCTCCTGCTCTCGGCCGTGATCCACCGCATCCTCAACCTCGTCATGGCCGCGCTCGGCGCCTCGACGCGCTACGCCGTGCTGTCCGGCCGCCAGCTCGTGCGGGTGACCATGGATACGATCGAGACCACGGCGGTGGTTCTGTTCATCGTCGCCGGCGCCTCGATCTTCGGCTGGGTCCTGACCACGACCCGCACCACCGAGGCGCTCGGCGCCTGGATCCTCGCGGTCGCCGCGAGCCCGGTCGCCTTCCTCCTCCTGGTGAACGGCTTTCTGCTCGTCGTGGGATGCTTCATGGAGACGATCGCGGCGATCACGATCCTCACGCCGGTGCTCCTGCCGGTGGCGGTGAAGCTCGGCATCGACCCGGTCCATTTCGGCCTGATCATGGTGCTGAACCTGATGATCGGCCTTTTGACCCCGCCGGTCGGGATGGTGCTCTACGTGCTGACCCGGGTGGCGAACATCACCTTCGAGGCGTGCGTGAAGGCGGTGGCGCCGTTCCTGGTGCCCCTCTTCCTCGTCCTCGCGCTGATCACCTTCGTGCCCGAGACGGTGCTGTGGCTGCCGCGGACGCTCAAGGAGCTCGGCTATCTCTGATCAGCGCTCGAGGGACTTCAGGTAGGCCATGAAGTGGTCGATCTCGAGGGGGTCGAGCTGGAATTCAGGCATGGCCGGATGGCCGGTGACGATGCCCTCGGCGAGCGCTTCGGCGAGGTCCTCGACCGCGTAGCGCCGGTGCAGGTCGCGGAAGGGCGGCGCCTCGGCGATCGGGCTCGCCCCGGTCGGACCGAGCGCGTGGCAGGCGGCGCAGTTCTGCTCGGCGATGCGCAACCCGGCTTTCGGGTCCCCTTGCGCCGCGGCGGGGCCCACCGCGGCGAGCGCCGCCGCGACGGCGAGGATCGGAAGGCCGCGCATCGATGGCTCCTGGCGCCTAGCGGTTGTCGCCCAGCATCCGCTCGTAATTGATGGCGAAGAGGCTCGAATCGAGCCGCCGGCCGGTCTCCAGGTTGGCGAGGGCGACCGTCGTCGTAAAGCCCTGCGGGTCGACGATGCGCCAGCGCCGCAGCGTCGTGACCTCCGGGTCGAAATAGAGGGTGATCTTGGACGTGCCGCCGAGGGTCGAGCGGTCCTCGAGCCCCAGGCGGACGCCGTCGGCCTCGGTCGCCGCCTCGGTGACGCGGATGTCGCGGCCGATGTCCACGTTCGCGCGCAGCAGGAATTTCAGCGGCGTCTGGCCGATCGAGTAGAGGTCCTGCGTGGCGAGGCGGCGGTCGCGCACGGCGACGGAGGAGCCGTCGGCGACCACTTCGAGGGTGGCGGGCGCGGCGTATTCGAAGCGCATGCGCCCCGGCCGCTGCAGGTAGAGCTTGCCGGTGAGGCGGCGCCCGTCCCCGCCGGTCTGGACGAAGTCGCCGACGAGGGTGGACAGGCCGTTGAAATAGGCGTTCGCCCGCTCGACGAT
>DATLFZ010000560.1:0-8291 GCA_035540795.1 Beijerinckiaceae bacterium
TCCGGAATCTATGCCCGCGGCGGGGCCGCCGCGACCTCCCATCCGCTCGCCACCGAGACCGCCATCCGCATCCTGCGCGAGGGCGGCAACGCGGTCGATGCGGCGATCGCCGCGAGCGCGGTACTGTGCGTCGCGGAGCCGGGCATGACCGGGATCGGCGGCGACTGCTTCGCCATCATCGCGGAGCCGAACGGGCGTCTGCACGGGCTCAACGGCTCCGGCCGTTCCGGCACGCACGCCAGGCCCGAATGGTTCGCCGAGCGCGGCCTCGGCGCCGTCGACCCAAGTTCGGCGCAGGCGGTCACGGTGCCGGGCGCGATCGACGCGTGGGCGCGGCTGTTGCGCGATCACGGCACCATGGGCCTCGACCGGGTGCTCGCACCGGCGATCGACCTTGCCGAGAAGGGCGTGCCGGTCGCGCCGCGGGTCGCCTTCGACTGGGCGCGGGTCGCGGCCCGCCTCGCCGACGACCCGGGCAGCCGCCGCCATCTCCTTCCGAACGGGCGTCCGCCTCAGACGGGCGACATCTTCCGCCATCCGGCCCTCGGCGCCACCATGCGCCGCATCGCCGAGGGGGGGCCGGATGCCTTCTACCGGGGCGAGATCGGCGAGGAGATCGTCGCGACCCTGCGCGCCCGCGGCGGCTTCCTCGAGATGGACGACCTCGCCGCCGTCGGCGCCGATCCGGTCGACCCGGTCACCACCACCTATCGGGGCGTCACGGTCGCGGAGCTGCCGCCGAACGGCCAGGGCGTCACCGCCCTCCTCCTCCTCAACATCCTCGAGGCGCTCGGGCCGGCGCCCTCCGACGCGCTCGGCGCCGAGCGGCTGCACCGGGAGATCGAGGCCGCCCGCCTCGCCTATTCCTACCGCGACGCGGTCGTCGCCGATCCGGCCGGTGGGGCGGCCTGGAAAAAGATGCTCGACAAGGGTCTCGCGGCGGAGCTCGCGGCGAAGATCGACCCGGACCGGCGCATGGGTCCCCTCCCCGCCCCCGTCCTTCCGCAGGGCTCCGACACGATCTACCTGACCGTCGTCGACGAGAACCGGCTCGCGGTGTCGTTCATCAATTCGCTCTTCCAGGCCTTCGGCACCGGCATCACCACGCCGAACGGCGGCGTCACGCTGCAGAACCGCGGCTCCGGCTTCCGGGTGATCCCCGGCCACCCGAACTGCATCGCCCCGCGCAAGCGGCCGATGCACACGATCATCCCGGCCATGGCCCTGCGCGACGGCAAGCCGTGGATCAGCTTCGGGGTGATGGGGGGCGCCTACCAGTCGTGCGGCCACGCCCATTTCCTGACGAACGTGGTCGATCACGGCATGGACGTTCAGGCGGCGATCGACGCGCCGCGGGTCTTTTGGGACGAGACCGGCCGCATCATGCTCGAGCGCGGCCTCGGGGCGGAGGTCCTGCAGGCCATGGAGGCCAAAGGCCATCCGGTCGGAAGGCCCGAGACCCCGTGGGGCGGCGGCCAGGCCATCCGCATCCACGACAACGGGGTGCTCGAGGCGGGCTCCGACCCGCGCAAGGACGGCTCAGCGCTCGGCTATTGACGGAGGCACGGATGCACTGGTCGGACATACCCGGGCCGGTTCTCGACCTGCTGCGGGCCGGGACGGTCATCCCGGCCCACCCCCTCGCCCTCGACGGGCGGCGCGACTTCGACCGGGAATCGCAGCGGGCGCTCGCGCGCTACTACATCGACGCGGGCGCGGGCGGCCTCGCGGTCGGCGTGCACTCGACCCAGTTCGCGATCCGGGAGGTCGGGCTCTACGGCCCCGTCCTCGAACTCGCCGCCGAGACCGCGGCCGCCTGGACCGGCCGGCCGCTCGTGATGATCGCCGGCGCCATCGGCCGCACCCCGCAGGCGGTCGAGGAGGCCCGCACCGCCCGCGCGCTCGGCTACCACGCGGTGCTGCTGTCGCTCGCGGCGATGAAGGGCGCCTCGGAGGACGAGATCGTCGCCCATTGCGGGGCGGTCGCGGCCGAGATGCCGCTGATCGGCTTCTACCTCCAGCCGGCGGTCGGGGGCATCCGCCTGTCGCGATCCTTCTGGACGCGCTTCGCCGGCATCGAGAACGTGGTCGCGATCAAGGTCGCGCCGTTCAACCGCTACGGCACCCTCGACGTCGCCTTCGGCGTGGTGGCGGCCGGCGCCGAGGACCGGGTCACCCTCTATACCGGCAACGACGACCACATCGTCTCGGACCTCGTCACGCCCTTCGCGATCCGCACCGGGCGCCGCGAGGCGGTGGTGCGGTTCAAGGGCGGGCTCCTCGGCCATTGGAGCGTGTGGACGAAGGGCGCCGTCGCCCTCCTGAAGATGCTGCACGAGGCGGTGGCGGCCGGGCCGATCCCGCCCGAGATCCTCGCGCTGGACGGCTTCGTCACCGACTGCAACAGCGTCGTCTTCGACGTGCCGCACGACTTCGCCGGCTGCATCCCCGGCTGCCACGAGATCCTGCGCCGCCAGGGGCTGATGCGGACCATCCACTGCCTCGACCCGCACGAGACCCTGAGCCCCGGCCAGGCGCAGGAGATCGACCGCCTCTACGCCACCTACCCGGAATGGGCCGACGACGCCTTCGTCGCCGAGAACCTCCACCGCTGGCGCAGCTGACCGGGGCCGCGCGCGGCCTTCCCGGGCGCAGACCTGCGCCCATCGCCGGGTGACCCTTTCGTCAATTCCCTTGCACCCGCCGCCCCGGGACGCCGGGCGCCATAGGCCGCGGACCTGGTGAGCCGGTGCGGGCATGCGGTGCCCGCATGGCTTAACTATCGTGGAACGCGCAATTGGAGTCACCGGGCACGATCGCACGATCCGCGGCTTACACCTTGGATCGTCGCAAGCGGGAGCCCGATCGATGCCGCGCTACTTCTTCCATGTTCGGACCGACACCGAATTCATCCCCGACGAGCAAGGTGCCGTCCTTCGGGACGTCAAGGGCGCGCACCGGCACGCCCTCGCTTTCATCCAGAGGGTCCTGCCGGCGGTGCCGGACGAGGACCTGCGGCGCTGGCGCCTCGAAGTCGCCAGCGAGGACGGCGACGAACGACTGACCGTCCTCTTCCCCGCGCGCCCGAAGCCGCAGCGCGAAAGACTCCGTTCGAGCGGTTGAACCCGGCGTCCGGCCCGGTCGCGCTCTGCGCCGAGGTCACCCGGTCCGCGCGCCCGTGAACCGGGCCGCCTCGCGCAGCACGTCCGCCTGCGGCCCGAATCCGTCGAGGGCGGCGAGCGCCTCGTCGACGAGGCGGTCGCATTCGGTGCGGGCGCCTTGCGGCCCGAGGAGGTCGACGAGGGTGGCCTTGCCCTTTTCCGCGTCCTTGCCGGTGCGCTTGCCGGCGGCCTCGGCGCTCGCCTCCCGGTCGAGAAGGTCGTCGGCGACCTGGAACGCCGCCCCGAGCGCCCGGCCGTAGGCGAGAAGGCGCGCCCGCACCTCCGGCGAGGCCCGGCCGAGGATCGCGCCGGCCTCGACGGCGAACGCGAGCAGCGCCCCGGTCTTCATCGCCTGGAGGCGCCGGACCTCGCTTTCGCCCATCCGCGCGTCGCCCCAGCGGCCTTCGGCGGAGAGGTCGAGCATCTGCCCGCCGACCATGCCGCCGAGCCCGGCCGCCCGGGCGAGCCCGAGCACGAGCTCCGCCCGCACCGCCGGGTCGGGATCGCAGGCCGGATCGGCGAGACATGCGAAGGCGAGGCTGTGCAGCGCGTCGCCGGCGAGGATGGCGGTGGCTTCGTCGAAGGCCCGGTGCACGGTCGGCCGGCCCCGGCGCAGGTCGTCGTCGTCCATCGCCGGCAGGTCGTCGTGGACGAGGGAATAGCAATGCAGGAGTTCGAGGGCGGCGGCCGCCGGCAGGACGCCGTCCCGGCCGAGGAGCCTCCCCGTCTCGACGACCAGGAACGGCCGCAGGCGCTTGCCGCCGCCGAGGACCGCATGGCGCATGGCCGCCAGGAGCCGCGCCGGGCGGGCGGTCTCGCCCGTCCGGACCGCATCTGAAAGGAGTGCGTCGAGATGAGCCTCGACCGCGTCGGCGACCGCCGCGAGCCGGCGGGAGAACTCGTTCATGGACCCGTTTCGTTTTGCCGCGACCGCCGCGAGGCCATCATAGGCTAGACAGGGCGCGCGAGGGAGGGGACGTGGCGGAGATCGTCGCCCGCGGGGCGAAGCGCGAGACGAGGAGCCCGCTGCGCTGGCTGCGCCGAGCGGTCCTTGTCGTCGCCGGCCTCGCGCTCGCGGCGCTGGCGGCGGTGCTGCTGCTCGGCCTCGCCTATGCGGTGGTGGCGCCGCCCTCGACGCTGATGCTCGCCCGCTGGGCGACGCTGCGCCCGGTCGAGCGCGTCTTCGTGCCCCTCGACGCCATGGGCCCCCTGCCCCTCGCGGTGCTGGCCTCCGAGGATGCGCGCTTCTGCCGCCACCGGGGCGTCGACTGGGACGCCCTGCGCGAGGTGGTCGAGGCGGCGGACGAGACCGGCCCGGCCCGGGGCGCCTCCACCATCCCGATGCAGGTCGCCAAGAACCTCTTCCTCTGGCACGGGCGCTCCTACATCCGCAAAGGGCTCGAGATCCCGCTCGCCCTCTATCTCGACCTCGTCTGGAGCAAGCGGCGGATGATGGAGGTCTACCTCAACATCGCCGAATGGGGTCCCGGCGTGTTCGGGGCGGAGGCGGCGGCGCAGCACCATTTCCGAAAGCCCGCCCGCAGCCTCACCCGCCAGGAGGCGGCGCTCCTCGCCGTCGCCCTGCCGAACCCGCGCCTGCGCAACCCGGGCCGGCCCTCCCCGCGGCTGCGGGCCCTCGCCAACCGGGTCGCCGCCCGCATGGGACCCGCCGCCGCGCTGTCGGACTGCCTGCGCGGCTGAGCGACCGTTCCCGTCTTGTTCTCGTTCGCGTTTCGTTCTAGATTGGAACGAATCGAGACAGAGCCATGTCGGTCCTCCCCCGCAAGACCGCCCGCGACGCCTTCGTCAGCGCCCCCGCCCCGCGGGCGGATGACGTGCCCCGCGACCCGCGCCTGCGCCGCGGCCGCGGCGCCGTCACCAACCCGGGCGGGCGCTACGAGCCGGTCCAGCGCGAGACCTTCGACGACGGCTGGGACATCGCGGAAGAGGCGCCGCCGCTCGAGACGCAGGTGACGGTCGAGCGGGCGCGCACCATCGTCACCCGCAACGATTCCCCCGACATCGGCTTCGACCGCTCGATCAACCCCTATCGGGGCTGCGAGCACGGCTGCGTCTACTGCTTCGCCCGGCCGACCCACGCCTATCAGGGCCTGTCGCCGGGGCTCGATTTCGAGACCAAGCTGTTCGCAAAGCCGAATGCGGCCGAGCTCCTCGAGAAGGAGCTGGCGGCGCCGGGCTACGCGGCGCGCACGATGGCGCTCGGCACCAACACCGACCCCTACCAGCCGATCGAGCGGCGCTTCCGCATCACCCGCGGCGTCCTGGAAGTGCTGGCGCGGACGAACCACCCGGTCGGCATCGTCACCAAGTCCGCCCTCGTCACCCGCGACATCGACATCCTGGCGCCGATGGCGGCGCGCGGCCTCGCCAAGGTGGCCCTGTCGGTGACGACCCTCGATCCCCGCCTCGCCCGCAAGATGGAGCCGCGCGCCCCCACCCCCGCCAAGCGGATCGAGGCGATCCGCCAGCTGGCGCAGGCCGGCATCCCGACGACCGTGATGGTGGCGCCGATCGTGCCGGGCGTGAACGACCACGAGGTCGAGGACGTGCTGCAGGCGGCCTTCGCCGCCGGCGCCCGGGAGGCGGGCTACGTGCTCCTGCGCCTGCCGCACGAGCTCAAGGAGATGATGCGCGACTGGCTCAAGGAGCACTACCCGGACAAGGTCAAGCACGTGTTCTCGCTGGTGCAGGACACCCGGGGCGGCAAGCTCTACGATTCGAGCTGGGGCAAGCGCCAGACCGGCGTCGGCCCCTATGCCTGGATGCTCGGCCGCCGGTTCGAGCAAGCCTGCCAGCGCCTGGGTCTCAACCGGGTCCGGCGCAAGCTGCGCACCGACCTCTTCGTCCCGCCGCGCCGGGCCGCGGGCGAGCAGCTCTCCCTGCTCTGACCCGGCCGGCTCACACCGGCCGCGGACCGGCGCTCGCGAGGGAGCCGACGATGTCGAGGAAGGCCTTGACGATGCGGCCGTTGCGGCGCTCGGCCAGCACGCTCACGTGGGCGTAGGTGTAGATGTCCGCGTCCGCGATGGGGACGTAGGTCAGCTCCGGGTGCGGGATGAACTCGGCCTGCGACACGTAGCCGATGCCGATCCCGCGCAGCACCGCCTCCCGGATCGCCTCCCGGCTGCCGATCTCCATCACGACCTGCATCGGCACCCCGCGGGCGCGCATCGCCCCCTCGAAGGCGCGCCGGGTCGTCGAGCCGAGCTCGCGCACGATGAACCGCTCCCCGGCGAGCTCCTCGAGGCGGATCTCCTCCCGGCCTCCGAACGGATGGTCCGTGCGGGTGAAGACCACGACCTCGTGCCGGCGGTAGGGGATGGTGAGCAGGCGCTCGTCCTCGTCGATATGGGCGAGGACGGCGACGTCGGTCTCGTAGTCGAGGAGCGCGCGCTGCGCCTCGAGGGAGTTGCCGATCACGACGCTGATCTGGATGCCCGGATAGCGGCGGTTGAAGGCGGCGAGCATCTCGGTGACGTGGAACGGACCGACCGCCCCGACCCGCAGCTTGCCGGTGCGCAGCTCCTTCGAATCCTCCAGGAACTGGCGCGCCTCCTGCTCCTCGGCGAACATCCGGGTGGTGATGGCGTAGAGGTCGCGGCCGGCGGGGGTGATCTCGGTGCGCCGGTTGCGGCGCACGAACAGCTCCACCCCGAACTCGGCCTCGAGCGCCGCCACCTGCGCGGTGAGGGTCGGCTGGCTGACGTTGAGCAGCGCCGCGCCGGCCACGAACCCGCCCGCATGGGCGACCGCATGGAAGGAGCGCAGCTGAGTCAGCTTCATCGGATTTTTCTATCGATCCGCCGCAAAAAATCAATTTGCTCGGGCGCCATGCCGGGTGCCAGCATCGGTCGCGAAGGAGATCGGCCGTGGCGTGGACGTTCGGCAACCCGACGGTGGTGGAGTTCGGCCTCGGCGTCGCCGACCGCCTCGCCGAGCGCATCGCCGGCCGGCCCTGGGCCCTCGTCACCTACGGGCTCGACCTCTTCCGCGAGCGGGCGGCGCGGCTCGCCCGGGACGCGGGCGACCCGGTCGCGGTGATCGACAACATCGTCGCCAATCCCGACTTCAAGGACCTCGCGCAATCCTGCGCCGCCTACGCCGCCGCCCCCCGGGCGCCGGAGGTGATCGTGGCGCTCGGCGGCGGCTCGATCATCGACGGGGCGAAGGTGCTGGCGGCGAGCGGCGGCCGCTTCGAGACCGTGCGCCGGCACCTCCTCGACAAGGCGCCGCTCGAGGGTCCGTTCCCCGCCATCGTCGCCGTGCCGACGACCGCCGGGACGGGCAGCGAGGTCACCTCCTGGGCCACGGTCTGGGACGCGGCCAACGGCAGGAAGTACTCCCTCGCCGACCGGCGCCTCTACCCGGCGCACGCCCTCGTCGATCCCGGGCTGACGACGAGCGCGCCCCGCGACCTCACCCTCGCGACCGGCCTCGACGCCCTGTCGCACGCGCTGGAGAGCGTGTGGAACGTGAGCGCCAACCCGGTCTCGTCGACCTTCGCCGTGACCGCCGCGCGGGAGATCATGGAGGTGCTGCCGCGACTCCTGCGCGAGCTCGACAGCCCGAGCCTGCGCGAGCGCCAGGCGCGGGCCGCCCTGTTCGCCGGGCTCGCCTTCTCGAACACCAAGACGGCCCTCGCCCACAACATCTCCTACGACGTGACCCTGCGCCGGGGGGTGCCGCACGGCATCGCCTGCTCGTTCCCGCTGCCGATGGTGATGCGCTGGGCGATCGGGCAGGACCGGGACTGCGACGCCACGCTGCGCCTGATCTTCGGCGACGACCTCGCCGCCGGCGCCGAGCGGCTGCGGGCCTTCCTCGAAGGGCTCGGCGTCGCGACCGAACCGGCGTCCTATGGCTTCGACGGGGCCGCCTGGGGCCAGCTCGTGGAGCGGGCCCTCGACGGCGAGCGGGGGAGGAACTTCATCGGCCGCCTCGACCGGGCGGCGTGATCCGGCGACCCGCCGACCGGCGGGCGCCCAAAGACAAGACAACGAAACACCAAAGGGAGGAACGACCATGCAGATCACACGAAGGATCTTCGTCCTATCGTCGGCGGCGGCCGCGGGCGCCGCCGACGATAGGACGAAGATCCTTCGTGTGATC
>DATLFZ010000561.1:0-9215 GCA_035540795.1 Beijerinckiaceae bacterium
GTGCACGACTGGGGGTCGCGGGACGCGGCCTTCATCGGCATCAACAAGTCCGTCCTCGAGGACCTGCCCAAGGTGATCCACGGCGAGGGCCGCTACGTGACCGTGCCCATGCAGGGCTCGGGCACCTTCGCGGTCGAGGCCATGCTGACCACCTTCGTCCCGCCGGACGGCAAGGTGCTCCTCCTGATCAACGGTGCCTACGGCCATCGGGCGAAGCGCATCCTCGACATCGCCCGCCGCAAGAGCGTGGTGCATGAGACGCCGGAGGATACGCCCCCGGACCTCGCCGAGGTCGAGCGCATCCTCAAGCGGTCGAAGAGCGTCACCCACGTGTTCGTCGTCCAGTGCGAGACGACGAGCGGCATCCGCAACCCGGTCGAGGCGGTGGCCGAGATCGCCGCCCGGCACGGCAAGCGCCTCCTCGTCGACGCCATGAGCGCCTTCGGCGCGCTGCCGCTCGATTCCCGGAAGGTGACCTTCGACGCCCTCGCCGCCTCCTCCAACAAGTGCATCGAGGGCGTGCCCGGCCTCGGCTTCGTGCTCTGCCGCAAGGAGGCGCTGGCGGAATGCGAGGGCAACGCCACCACGCTCGTCCTCGACCTGTTCGACCAGCACCGCGCGATCGAAAAGACCGGCCAGTACCGCTTCACGCCGCCGATCCACGTCATCGTCGCCTTCCACCAGGCCCTGCGCGAGTTCTGGGACGAAGGCGGCGTCGCAGGTCGCGGCGGGCGCTACGCGGAGAACTGCCGCATCCTCGTCGAGGGCATGAAGGCGCTCGGCTTCGAGCCGCTGCTGCCCCCCGCCCTGCAGGCGCCGATCATCGTCACCTTCCACATGCCGCGGGACCCGAAGTTCGTGTTCCAGCGCTTCTACGACGCGCTCAAGGACCGCGGTTACGTGATCTACCCCGGCAAGCTGACTGTGGCGGATTCCTTCCGCATCGGCTGCATCGGCCGGCTCTATCCCAAGGACATCAAGGGCGCCCTCGAGGCGGTGCGGGAGGCGCTCGCCGAGATGGGCGTGAGCCTCGCCCCGGCCCGGGCCGCGTGAGGAGCTCATGAGCGAGAACGAGGTCGTCGCCAACGGGCGCAGCTACCGCCGGCCGGCCGTCCCGACGGTGGTCGTGTGCATCGACGGGTCGGAGCCGGGCTACATCGAGCGGGCGATCGAGGCGGGCCTCGCGCCGAACCTCGACCGGCTCATGCGGACGGGCACGAGCCTGATCGCCCATTCGGTGATCCCGAGCTTCACCAACCCCAACAACATCTCGATCATCACCGGCCGCCCGCCCGCGGTGCACGGCATCGCCGGCAACTACTTCTTCGACCCGGCGACCGGCGAGGAGGTGATGATGAACGACGCCCGCTTCATGCGGGCGCCGACGATCATGAAGGCCTTTCACGATTCCGGCGCGAGCGTCGCGGTCGTGACCGCCAAGGACAAGCTGCGCACGCTCCTCGGCTACGGGCTCGACCCATCGAGCGGGCGGGCCGTCGCCTTCTCGTCCGAGAAGGCCGACAAGGCGACCCGCGCCGAGAACGGCATCGAGGACGTGCTCGCCTTCGTCGGCATGCCGCTGCCGGACGTGTACTCGGCCGAACTGTCGGAGTTCGTCCTCGCCGCCGGCGTGAAGCTCCTGCGCGAGCGCCGGCCCGACCTCATGTACCTGTCGACGACGGACTACATCCAGCACAAGGCGGCACCGGGCTCCGACATCGCCAACCGCTTCTACGCCATGCTCGACCGCTACGCGGGCGAGCTCGACGCCGCCGGCTGCGTGCTCGCGCTCACCGCCGACCACGGCATGAACGACAAGCACCTGCCGAACGGCGAGCCCGACGTGATCTACCTGCAGGAGCTGTTCGACGCGTGGCTCGGCGCCGGCAAGGCCCGGGTCATCCTGCCGATCACCGACCCCTACGTGGTCCATCACGGGGCGCTCGGCTCCTTCGCGACGGTCTACCTGCCGAGCGAGGCCGACCGCGGCGCCATGCTCGCCCGCCTGCGCGACCTCGCCGGCATCGACGCGGCGCTGGACCGGGAGGAGGCCTGCGCCCGCTACGAGCTGCCCCCGGACCGGGTCGGCGACCTCGTCGTGGTCTCGGGGCGCCACAAGGTGCTCGGCACCGCGGCGGCGCGCCACGACCTCTCCGGCCTCACCGAGCCGCTGCGCTCGCACGGCGGCCTCACCGAGCAGGCCGTGCCGATGATCCTCAACCGCAAGGTTTCGATCCCGCCCGGCCGGCAGCTTCGCAACTTCGACGTCTTCGACGTCGCCCTGAACCGGATCCAGCCATGAACGCCCCCGTCAAACCGCCGATCCGCCGCGAGGCGATGCGCATCGCCGGCCGCAAGGTCGAGACCGACCGGACGATCGAGGTCCTCAACCCCTACACGGGCGAGGTCGTCGGCACCGTGCCGGCGGCGCGGCCCGAGCACGTCCGCGAGGCCTTCGCCACGGCGCGGGCCTTCAAGGCGCGCCTCACCCGCTACGAGCGCCAGCAGATCCTCCAGCGCACCGCCGAGATGCTGCGCGACCGCAAGGAGGAGTTCGCCCGCCTGATCACCGCCGAATCCGGCCTGTGCTGGAAGGACTCGCTCTACGAGGCGAGCCGGGCCTACGACGTGTGGTCCTTCGCGGCGCAGCTCACCATCCTGGACGACGGCGAGATCTACGCCTGCGACATCAGCCCCAACGGCAAGAGCCGCAAGATCTACACGACCCGGGTGCCGCTGATGGGGGTGATCTCGGCGATCACGCCGTTCAACCACCCCCTCAACATGGTGAGCCACAAGCTCGCCCCGGCGATCGCCACCAACAACCGGACGGTCCTGAAGCCGACCGAGCTGACCCCGCTCACCGCGCTCGCCCTCGCCGACGTGCTCTACGAGGCGGGCCTGCCGCCGGAGATGCTGTCCGTCGTCACCGGCAATCCCGCCACCATGGGCGACGCCATGATCACCGATCCGGACGCGGATCTGATCACCTTCACCGGCTCGGTGCGGGTCGGCAAGTACATCGCCGAGAAGGCCGGCTACAGGCGCATCGTGCTCGAGCTCGGCGGCAACGACCCGCTCATCGTCATGGGCGACGCCGACCTCGACAAGGCGGCCGACCTCGCCGTCCAGGGCGCGACCAAGAACTCGGGCCAGCGCTGCACCGCCGTGAAGCGGATCCTCGTGGTCGACAGCGTCGCCGACGCCTTCGTCGAGAAGGTCCTGCCCCGGGCCAAGGCGCTCAAGGCCGGCGACCCCATGGATCCGCAGACGGACGTCGGCACCGTCATCAACGAGCGCTCGGCGGCGCTCTTCCAGAGCCGGGTCGAGGACGCGGTCGCGAAGGGCGCCCGGCTCCTGCACGGCAACGACCGCCGCGGCGCCCTCTACCCGCCGACGGTGGTCGACCGGGTGCCGCACGATTGCGAGCTCGTCCGGGAGGAGACCTTCGGGCCCGTGATCCCGATCGTCCGCTGCCCGGACGACATCGATTCCGTCATCAAGATTTCGAATTCCACGGCGTACGGCCTGTCCTCGGGCGTGTGCACGAACCGGCTCGACTGGATCACCCGGTTCGTGAGCGAGCTCGACGTGGGCACCGTCAACGTCTGGGAGGTGCCGGGCTACCGGATCGAGATGTCGCCCTTCGGCGGCATCAAGGATTCCGGGCTCGGCTACAAGGAGGGCGTGGTCGAGGCCATGAAGAGCTTCACCAACGTCCGCACCTACTCGCTGCCCTGGCCGGGCTGAGCCCGGACAGGCGGCGGGCCGCCGAATCCGTCTTGCCCGGCCAAGCTGGGCGGCGTCTATTCGGCGGGTCACCGAAACAGGAGGGGATGGATCATGAGGAACTGGCTCGCCGCGGGCGCTGCGCTCGCGATGGTCCTGGGCGTCGGCGCGGCCGAGGCCCAGCAACGCACGAAGGTCACGATCTACACCGCGCTCGAGAACGACCAGCTCGGGCCGTTCAAGCAGTCGATCGAGAAGGCGGTGCCCGAGGCCGAGGTGGTCTGGGTGCGCGATTCCACGGGCGTCATCACGGCCCGCTTCCTGGCCGAGAAGGACAACCCCCGCGCCGACATGGTCATGGGGCTCGCCGCGTCGAGCCTGCTGATGTTCGAGAAGGCGGGCCTGCTCGAACCCTACAAGCCCAAGGGGGCCGACGCGCTGAAGGCGCCGTTCCGCGACCCGACCGAGCCCTACACCTGGACCGGGATGGACGCCTATCTCGGGGTGATCTGCTTCAACACCGCCGAGGCCGGCAAGATCAACGTGCCCGTGCCGACCTCGTGGAAGGACCTCCACAACCCGGCGCTCCGCGGCCGCATCGTGATGCCGCACCCGGCCTCCTCCGGCACCGGCTACCTGATGGTCGCCGGATGGCTCCAGAGCATGGGCGAGGCCGAGGGCTGGAAGTTCATGGACGGCCTGCACGAGAACATCGCCGCCTACCTGCATTCCGGCTCGGCGCCCTGCGTCCAGGCGGCCCGCGGCGAGCGCGCCGTCGGCCTCGCCCTCGACATGCGCGGCGCGTCGGAGAAGGCGAAGGGCGCCCCCCTCGAGGTGATCGTGCCGAAGGAGGGCGTCGGCTGGGAGATGGAGGCGACCGCCATCGTGCGCGGCACCAAGAACCTCGACCTCGCCAAGCGCATCGCCGACTGGGGCACCACCAAGGAGGCGAACGAGCTCTACTCCAAGACCTACGCCATCGTCGCCCATCCCGAGGTGCGCAACGTCCCGGCCCACTATCCGGCGAACGCGGAAGCGGGCATGATCAAGAACGACCTCGCCTGGATGGCCGAGAACCGCGAACGCATCCTGGCCGAGTGGTCGAAGCGCTACGAGGCCAAGGCGGCGCCGAAGAACTGAGGGAGTTCGCGTGCGGGGAGTACCGACGAGAGCCGGGGCGGCGACCGCCCCGGACCAGCACCGCGGCCGGAGCGGGTGATCGCATGGCCGCCCCGTTCCTGCGCATCGAGAAGCTCTGGAAGCGGTTCGGCGGCTTCGTCGCCCTCAAGGACATCGACCTCGAGGTCTTCCGCGGCGAGTTCGTCTGCTTCCTCGGGCCGTCCGGCTGCGGCAAGACCACGCTCCTGCGGGCCATCGCCGGGCTCGACCCGCAGGACGAGGGCCGCATCGAGATCGGCGGGCGCGACGTGTCGCGCGCCCCGCCCGCCGACCGGGATTTCGGCATCGTCTTCCAGTCCTACGCCCTGTTCCCCAACCTGACCGTCGCCGACAACGTCGGCTACGGCCTCGTCAACCGGCGCCGGCCGGCGGCCGAGATCCGCCGTCGCGTCGACGAGCTCCTCGGCCTCGTCGGCCTCGGCGACCAGGGCAGGAAGTACCCGATCCAGCTCTCCGGCGGGCAGCAGCAGCGGGTGGCGCTCGCCCGGGCGCTGGCCACCTCGCCGAACCTCCTCCTCCTCGACGAGCCGCTCTCGGCGCTGGACGCCAAGGTGCGGGTGCGCCTGCGCGAGGAGATCCGAAGCCTCCAGAAGCGCCTCGGGGTGACGACCGTCATGGTCACCCATGACCAGGAGGAGGCGCTCGCCATGGCCGACCGCATCGTGGTGATGAACCACGGGGTGATCGAGCAGGTCGGCACGCCGGCGGACATCTACCGCGTCCCGACCACCGCCTTCGTGGCCGACTTCGTCGGCACCATGAGCTTCCTCGACGCGCAGGTCTCGGGGCCGAAGCGGGTGCGCACCGGCGCCCTCGACCTCGTCTGCGCCGACGACCGCGGTTTTCCGCCCGGCGCGAGCGTCAAGCTCGGCCTGCGCCCCGAGGAGATCCGGGTGCGCGGGGTCAAGCCCGAGGACGAGAACGTGGTCGCGGTCGAGGTGAAGAACCTCGAGTTCCTCGGCGCCTTCTGCCGGGCGCGGCTGGTCCCCGAGGTCGAGACCGCCGGGCCCCTCGTCGCCGACTTCTCGGCGAACCTCATGCGCGACCTCGGCGTCGGCCCCGGCCAGCGCCTTCTGATCGCCCTGCCGCCGGAGGCGCTGCGGGTCTTCGCCGACGGCCGGGTCGCCTCGTGAGCCAGGTCGCCCTCGGCACCGCGGTGCCGGCGGTGGCCGCCGCCCGGCCTCGGCGGCTCATCACCGAGAACGCGGTCGCCCGCATCCTCGTCGTCCTGCTCTCGGCGGCGCTCGTGGTGACCATCGCCCTGCCGCTGTGGGTGCTCCTCTCCAAGAGTTTCCAGAGCCCGGCCGGGGAATGGATCGGGCTTCGCAACTACGCGGTCTATTTCTCGACCCCGGCCCTGTTCGCGTCCGTCCTCAACAGCGTCTTCGTCGCCACGCTCTCGACCGCGATCGTGGTGCCGCTGGCCTTCGTCTACGCCTACGCGCTGACCCGCAGCTGCATGCCCTTCAAGGGCCTGTTCTACGCGGCGGCGCTGCTGCCGATCTTCGCGCCCTCGCTCCTCTCGGCGATCTCGCTCCTCTACATCTTCGGGAACCAGGGCTTCTTGCGCCACCTGCTGATGGGCCACTCGATCTACGGCCCGATCGGGATCGTCATCGCCGAGGTGCTGTACTGCTTCCCGCACGCGCTCTTGATCCTGGTCACGGCCCTGTCCCTGTCGGACGGGCGTCTCTACGAGGCGGCGGAGGCGCTCGGCACGTCGCGCCGGCGGATGTTCTGGACCATCACCCTGCCCGGCGCCCGCTACGGCCTCATCAGCGCGAGCTTCGTCGTGTTCACGCTGGTGATCACCGATTTCGGCATCCCGAAGGTGATCGGCGGCCAGTTCAGCGTGCTCGCCACCGACGCCTACAAGCAGGTCGTCGGCCAGCAGAACTTTCCGATGGGCGCCGTCGTCGGCATGATCCTGCTGGTCCCGGCGGTCGTCGCCTTCGCGGTCGACCGCATGGTGCGCCGCAAGCAGGTCGCGCTCCTGTCCTCCCGGGCGGTGCCCTACCACGCCAAGCCCAGCCGCCACCGGGACGCGGCGCTCGCCGGCTACGCGCTCCTGATCGCGCTCCTCATCGTCGGCACCTACGGGGTGGCGGTCTGGGCCTCGTTCATCCGCTACTGGCCCTACAACCTGTCCCTGACGCTCGCGAACTACGACTTCTCGAACGCCGAGCCCGGCGGCTGGGGACCCTACTTCAACTCGCTGCAGATGGCGGCGGCGGCGGCGGCGATCGGCACGGCGCTCGTCTTCACCGGCGCCTACCTCATCGAGAAGGTGAAGGCTTTCCCGGCCGGGCGCGCCTTCGCGCAGTTCCTCGCCATGCTGCCGATGGCGGTGCCGGGCCTCGTCCTCGGCCTCGGCTACGTCTTCTTCTTCAACGCGACCTGGAACCCGCTCAACGTCTTCTACGGCACCCTGACCGTGCTCGTGGTCAACACCATCGCGCATTTCTACACGGTGGCGCACATCACCGCGACGACGGCGCTGAAGCAGATCGACGGCGAGTTCGAGTCGGTCTCGGCCTCGCTGCGGGTGCCGTTCTGGACCACGTTCCGGCGGGTGACGGTGCCGATCTGCCTGCCGTCGATCCTCGACATCGCCATCTACATGTTCGTCAACGCCATGACGACCGTGTCGGCGGTGATCTTCCTCTACGGCCCCGGCACCAAGCTCGCCTCGATCGCCATCATCCACATGGACGAGTCCGGCTTCATCGCCTCCGCCGCCGGCATGGCGACCATGATCATGGTCACGGCGATCGGGGTGAAGCTCCTGCACATCGTGCTCAACCGCTTCGTGTTCGAGCGCCTGCAGGCCTGGCGCCGCCGCTGATGCCCGCGCGCTTCGACGTCGCCGTCGTCGGCGCCGGCATTTTGGGCCTGGCGCACGCGCTCGCCGCCGCAAAACGCGGCCTGTCCGTCGTCGTGATCGACCGGGACGCCCAGGCGAACGGCGCCTCGGTGCGCAATTTCGGCTTCGTCACCATCACCGGCCAGGAGGGCGGCGCCACCTTCGCCCGCGCCCGGCGCTCCCGGGACGTGTGGCTCGACGTCGCCGACAAGGCGGGCATCGCCATCGGGCATCGCGGCGTCGCGGTGGCGGCGCAGCGGCCGGAGGCCGTCGACCTGCTGGAGGCCTTCGCCGCCACGCCGCTCGCGGAAGGCTGCGAACTCGTCCCCCGCGCGCGCCTCGCCGAGCGCTTCCCGGCCCTCGGCCCCGGCGTCGCCGCGGTCCTGTGGAGCCCGCACGAGATCCGGGTCGAGCCGCGCCTCGCTTTGCCCCGCCTCGCCGCTTGGCTGGAGCGGGCGCACGCCGTCACCTTCCTGCGCTCGACCACGGTGCACGCCGTCGAGCCGCCCCGCCTCGACACCTCCCGCGGGCCGGTCCTCGCCGAGACGGCGATCCTGTGCCCGGGCGACGACTTCTCGCTCGCGCCGGGGAGCTTCGCGGTCCCGGGGCTGACCCGGTGCAAGCTGCAGATGCTGCGCGTCGGCCCGTGCCCGCCCCTGCCGCACGCGGTCCTGTCCGATCTGTCCCTCGTGCGCTACGGCGGCTTCGCCGACCTGCCCGCGGCCGCGCCGCTGAAGGCGCGCCTCGCCGCGGAGCAGCCGCGCCACCTCGAAGAGGGCGTGCACCTCGTCGTCGCGGGTTCGGCCGACGGCACCCGGGTGGTCGGCGACTCGCACCGATACGCGCCGACGCCCGACCCCTTCGCCGAAGAAGGGGTCGATGCCCTGATCCTCGACGAATACGCGGCCGTGTTCGGCGACCGCCCGCCGGTGGTCGCGCGCTGGATCGGAACCTATGCGAGCCTGCCGGACCGGCCGGTTCTGGTCGACGCCCCGGCGCGCAACCTGCGCGTCGTCACCGTCACCTCCGGCACCGGCATGTCGACCGCCTTCGCGCTCGCCGAGGAGACCCTCGCCGACCTGTTCGGCGCCCGGGCCGACGCCGCATGAGCGTCGCCCAGTCGGAAGGGGACACCAACCTCACGGACCGGCGCGCCGCCTGGCAGGCCCGCGCCCTCGACCCCGCTACACGGGCGCTGCTCGAGCGCGCTGCCGCCGCCTTCCTGCACCAGTCGGTGTCGACCCCCTGCCTCAACGGGGTGGTCAAGGCGGAGGGGATCTGGCTCGAGGACGCGGCCGGGCGCCGCTTCATGGATTCCACGGCAACAACGTCCACCACCTCGGCTACGGCCATCCGCGGCTGAAGGCGGCGATCGCCGCGCAGATGGACGCGCTGCCCTTCGCCCCGCGGCGCTACGCCTGCGAGCCCGCGGTGGCGCTCGCCG
>DATLFZ010000562.1:0-24525 GCA_035540795.1 Beijerinckiaceae bacterium
GAGCTCACCGCCGATTCCGACCTCGACCTGGTCGTGGTCTACGATTTCGACGAGGAGCGCCGCGAGAGCGCCGGGCCGCGCCCCCTCGACGCGGTGATCGACCCGGCCTTCACCGAGCCGGTCTTCGACGAGGCGCGCATCGACGAGCAGGTGAGGGGGCTGATCGGCCGCCCCGGCGACTTCGAGGACTTTTTGGACCGCACCCGCGACGCCGCCCGGCAGATGCGCTTCATCACCGGCGCCCGCATGCTGTCCGGCATCCTGGCGCCCGCCCAGGCCGGCGAGGCCTTTTCGGCCGTCGCCGCCGCGGTGGTCCGGGCCTCGCTCGCCTCCGTGCAGGAGGCCTTCGCGCACGAGCACGGGAGCGTGCCGGGCGGGCGCATCGCCGTGCTCGGGCTCGGGCGCCTCGGCAGCCGTGAGCTCACCGCCGATTCCGACCTCGACCTCGTCGTGGTCTACGATTTCGACGAGGAGCGCCGCGAGAGCACCGGGCCGCGCCCCCTCGACGCGGTCGTCTACTACACCCGTCTGACGCAGCGCCTCGTCTCGGCGCTGACCGCGCCGACCCGCCGCGGCCGCCTCTACGAGGTCGACCTGCGCCTGCGCCCGCAGGGCGGCAAGGGGCCGCTCGCCTCGCAGTTCCGCGGCTTCGTCGCCTACCAGGCCGGCGAGGCGGAGCTGTGGGAGCACATGGCGCTCACCCGGGCCCGGGTGCTCGCCGCGGACGCGAGCTTCGGCGACGAGGTGGCGGCGGCCGTGGCCGGGATCGTCGCACAGCCTCGTTCCCCCGCCGAGGTGGCGAAGCAGGTCCGGGCCATGCGGGCGCTGATCGCGCAGGAGAAGGGCGACCGGGATCCCTGGGACATAAAACTCGCCGCCGGCGGCCTCACCGACGTGGATTTCTTGGCCCAGGCGATCCTGCTCGCCCATGGCCGGGACCGGCCGGACCTGGTCGGGCGGCCGACCGACGAGGTGCTGCTCGCGGCGGCCGCGCTCGGCCTGACGGGCGCCGAGGAGGCGCGCGAGCTCGTCGAGGCGCACCGCCTTTTCGGGGCGGTGCTGCACTGGCAGCGCCTGATGATCGCCGGTCCCTTCGACCCCGCCGCCGTCTCCCCGGCGATCCTCAAGCGCCTCGCCGCGGCCGTCGGCCTGCCGGACGCGGGCGTGCTCCTGCGCCAGCTCGACGACGCCCGCGCCCGCGTGCGGGCGATCGCCGCCGAGGCCTACGACAGGATGGGCGCGACGCCCGCCGCGGGCGGGACAGCGTCGAAGCGGCGCAAGGCGCCGACGGGTTGAGTCGCACTCTCTCCCCTCATCCTCGACGGCGCGCGGCGCCGATCCGAGGATCGGGTGCCGGGCGCCTCCTCTTCACGCGGTCCTCGGGTCGCCTGTGGCGCGCCCGAGGATGACGGGAAGGGCGCGCAAACAAAAACGGCCCCGGCGGGAGCGCCGGGGCCGGGGGAGGCGAGGGCTGAACGTGGGGAGCGTGCCCGCGCCTCGGGGAGCTCAGAAGGGCAGGATGATGTCCATCACCTGCTGGCCGTAGCGGGGCTGCTGCACGTCGGTGATCTGGCCGCGGCCGCCATAGGCGATGCGGGCCTGCGCGATCTTGGTCGAATCGATGGTGTTGTCGGCCTCGATGTCCTCGGGCCGCACGATGCCGGCGACGATGAGCTCGCGGACCTCGAAATTGACCCGGATCTCCTGCTTGCCCTCGATCACCAGGTTGCCGTTCGGCAGGACCTGCGTCACCACGGCGGCGACGTTGGTGACGAGCTGCTCGGAGCGCCGCACCGACCCTGCTCCCTCGCTGCGCGAGCTCGAGTCGAGCTTCACGAGCGCATCCGCCTTGGCGTCGGGCAGGACCTTGGTGATCGCCGTCTCGAGGCCGAACAGGCCGTCGACGCCGACGCCCTCGCCGTTCGCCCGGGTGCGCTTGGTGCTGTTGTCGAGCTGGGCCCGGTCGGTCACCCGCACCCGGACCGTCATGATGTCGCCGACCTGCGCCGCCCGCTGGTCCTTGAAGAAGGCCCGCGACCCCTGCCGCCAGAGCGAGTTCGAGGCGAAGGCGACCGGCTGCGGGTCGGGCATCGGCATGCGCACCGGCTTGTAGCCGGGGCTCGCGGTCGGGTCCTCGATGGCCGAGAGGACCGGGGCCCGCCCGACATTGGACAGGCGGTCGGCGGCCCCGCAGGCCGAGACGGCGAGGGCGAGGACGAGGGCGGCGGCGCGGGCGAGCATGGCGGGTTCCTGTCTTTAGCGGATCGCGGCGGGGACGGCGGCGACCGGTCCGGGCGTCGGCGCGGACACGGCGACCCGCCCGGGGCCGACGATGGTGGCGTGGAGGATCTTCTTGGACTGCAGGTTGGTGACCGCGACGGTGTCGCCCTCGGCCCCGGATTCGTTCGCCCGGGCGCGCAGGGTCAGGTTCATGCCCGGGATCTCGTAGGCGACGGTGACGATGTCGCCGCGCCCGACGAGCTCCGGCCGGGCGAGGTCGGCCGCCCGCAGCACCGTGCCCGCGGGCAGCGGCCGCCGGGCGATGCGCCCGGCGAGCGCCGCGCCCTCGACGATCGCGTCGCTCGGCGCCTTTTCCCGGGGCCGGCGCTCGAAGGAGAGATCCGAGTCCTGGACCGCGTCGCCCCGGTTGAGGGGCTTGGCGAGCACCCCGACCGTGACGAGCTCGACGGCGGTCCCGGTCACCCGCGCCGGTTCGGCGCCGGGGGCGCGCACGAGGGCGGAGAAGCGCCGGCTGCGGGGATCGAAGGCGAGGTCCTCGGCCCCGACCGGCTCGGCCTCCGCCGCGGCGACGAGGGCCGGCACCGCGTCGAGGACGACCGTGATCGCGCGGGCGTCGACCTGGCGCAGCTCGAGGGCGCGGCGCACCGCCTCCTCGATCTCCCGCGGCTCGACCCGCCGCGCGGCGCGGGTCACGGTGACGTGCGCGACCTCGGCCGCCGGTACCGGGAAGCCGAGGCGCTGCGCCGCTTCGAGCACCCGGCGGGTCTGGATCGTGCCGGTCTGGCCGGGCGCCGGGGCCCCGAACAGGGGTCGCTCGGCCTCCGGGCCCGAAACCCCGTCGACGAGGTCGGACAGGGTGAGGACGTCGCGCAGGACGGTGACGTCGCCGCGCAGCCGCGGCTCGGCGGCGAGCGCCGAGGCGGCGAGGCAGAGCGTCAGCGCCGGGAGGAGGCGGGAGAGAGTCATCGCGCGCCTCAGCCCCGGAACATCTGGCTCGTGGAGGACAGCATCTGGTCCGCCGCCGTCACCACCTTGGCGTTCATCTCGTAGGCGCGCTGCGCCGCGATCAGGGAGGAGAGCTCCGTCACCGCGTTGACGTTCGCCTCCTCGAGGTACGATTGCTGCAGCGTCCCGAAACCTTCGCCGCCGGGATTGCCGTCGATGGCGGCGCCCGAGGCGGCGGTCTCGAGGAAGAGGTTGTCGCCGATCGATTCGAGGCCCGTCTTGTTGACGAACCGGGCGAGCTGCAGGCGGCCGAGGTCCTGCGGCTGCGCCTGGCCGGGCATCACGGCCTGGACCTGACCCTGGGCGCTGATCGTCACGCTGGTGGCGTTCGGCGGCACCGTGACGCCCGGGTCGACGAGGTAGCCGTCCCGGGTGACGAGCTGGCCGCTGGCGTCGAGGTCGAGGGAGCCGTCCCGGGTGTAGGCGGTGCGCCCGTCGGGCAGCCGGACGCGCAAGAAGCCCTCGCCGCGGATGGCGATGTCGTAGGGCTTCTCGGTGGAGGTCAGGTTGCCCTGGCTCATGACCCGGGCGGTCGAGGTCGCCTTGACCCCCGAGCCGAGGGCGATGCCCGCCGGCAGCTGCGTGCCCTGGTCGGAGGTGGCGGAGCCGGCGCGCCGGCGGTGCTCGTAGAGCAGGTCCTGGAAATGGGCCTGCTGGCGCTTGTAGCCGGTGGTGCGCAGGTTGGCGATGTTGTTCGAGATGACCTGGACGTTCAGCTCCTGGGCCATCATGCCGGTCGCGGCGGTGTGCAGGGCGCGCATGGGCGATCTCCTCAGGCGGCGGCTTCGGCGAGGCGCTGGATCGTGCTGCGGCGCAGCTCGTCGAGGCGGCTCAGGGCGTTGGAGACGGAGGTGTAGGCGCGGCTCACGTCCATGAGCCGGGCCATCTCCAGGACCGGCTTGACGTTCGAGCGCTCGATGGCGCCGGCTTCGAGCCGGCTGGTCGGGTCCGCCTGGGGCGGCACCGTCGCGGCGAACAGGTTCGCGCCTTCGTTGCGCAGGCTCGCGGGGTCGGCGAAGCGCACCAGCCTGACCCGCCCGCGCAGGCCTTGCGCGCTCTGCACCGTCCCGTCCGGGGCGATGCTCGGGGCGGTGTCCTCGGGCCCGAACACGATCGGGCCGTTGTCGCCGAGGACCGCATGGCCGTCGCTCGTGCGCAGCTCGCCGCCGGGCCCGACCTGGAAGGACCCGTTGCGGGTGTAGCGCTCGCCCGCCGGGGTCTGGACCGCGAAGAAGCCGTCGCCCCTGACGGCGGCGTCGAGGGGATTTCCCGTGCGCTCGATCGCCCCGGGGGCGAGATCGAGGGGCGCGCCCGCCTCGGCCACGAAGGAGACCTGCCGGTTCCCTCCCGAAAGGCCGGCGGCGCTGGCGCCCGGCATCAGGAACTCGCGAAACTGCGTGTTCCGGGCCTTGAATCCGTTGGTGGTGACGTTCGCCATGTTGTTGGCGATGACGTCGAGCTCACGGGCGAGCGCGACCTGGCGCGACAGCCCGATGAGCAGCGCATTGCTCATGCGGCGCTCCCGATTTCCCCGCCGGACCCCGACGCTCCCCAGCGCGGACCGGCATCGATCCCGTGGCACGGGTCGTGCCAGTTCGGGCCGCGGGTAAAATCGCAGCTGCGTCAATGAGTTAAGCCGCGGCTCCCTGACTTCGAACGGCCTCGCGGGCCGCCTTGCGGCAGGTTCGACCCGGCAGGATTTGCCGACCTTAACGGGCTCTTAACCCTGTCGGCCGAAGGTTCGGACCGTTCCACGAGAGCGGAATCGATCGCCTCCATGGCCAAGAAGTCCAAGCCCGCGGATGACGAGGACGCCCCGCAGGAGGCCCCGAAGGGCGGCGGCCGCAAGAAGCTCGTGATGGCGGCGGCGGCCGTGCTGCTCCTCGCCGGGGCGGGGGGCGGCTGGTTCCTGTTCGCGGGCAAGAGCGGCCCGGCGGTGGAGAAGCCCAAGCCCGCTTCCTTCGTCGACGTGCGCGAGATGATGATCAATCTCGCCAGCGAGCCCAACCAGGAGCGGCCGCGCCTCCTCAAGTTCAAGGTCGCCCTCGAGGTCAAGGACCCCAAGGTGGCGGCCGAGATCCAGCCCCTCCTGCCCCGGGTGGAGGACAGCTTCCAGGTCTACATGCGCGAGCTGCGCGCCTCCGAGCTCGACGGCTCGGCCGGGGTGTACCGGCTGCGGGAGGAGCTCCTGCGGCGGGTGAACGTGGCGGTCCACCCGGCCAGGGTCGACGCCATCCTGTTCAAGGACCTCATCGTCCAGTAGGAGCCGCCGTTGAGCGCGTCATCCGAGACCGATCCGGACGGGGGCACCCCCGGGGACGAGCCGACCGAGTGGACGGACGGGGAGCCCGGCGCGCCGGAATTCTCCGCCGGCGAGCGCATCCTCAACCAGGACGAGATCGACCAGCTCATGGGCTTCTCGCTCCACGAGCTGTCGGCGACCGGGGCGGGCGGCGTTCGCGCCATCGTCGATTCGGGCGTGGTCGCCTACGAGCGCCTGCCCATGCTCGAGATCATCTTCGACAGGATGGTCCGGCTCCTGTCGACGAGCCTGCGCAACTTCTTCCAGGACAACGTCGAGGTGACCCTCGACGGCATCTCCTCGGTCCGGTTCGGGGACTACCTCAACTCGATCCCGCTGCCGGTCCAGCTCGCCGTGTTCCGGGCCGACGCCTGGGAGAACAACTCGGGTCTCGTGGCGGTCGACTCGAACCTCGCCTACGCCACCTTCGACCTCCTGCTCGGGGGCAAGCGCGGCGGCTCGAACGTGCGCATCGACGGGCGCCCGTTCACGCCGATCGAGATGGCGCTGGTCAAGCGCATGGTCGAGATCGTGCTCGGGGACGCCGAGCAGTCGTTCCGGCCGATCTCGCCGGTGCGGTTCGAGGTCGACCGGATCGAGACCAACCCCCGCTTCGCCACCATCACCCGGCCGGCGAACGCCGCCATCCTGGTCCAGCTCAAGCTCGACATGGAGGGGAGGGGGGGCATGCTGCAGCTGCTCCTGCCCTACGCCATGATCGAGCCCGTCCGGGACCTCCTCGGCCAGAGCTTCGTCGGCGAGAAGCTCGGCCGCGACCACGTCTGGGAAGGCCACCTCGCCACCGAGATGTGGCAGGCGGACGTCGCCGTCGAGGCGGTGCTGCACGAGGCGCGCCTGCCGCTGAAGAAGGTCCTCTCCCTGCAGGTCGGCGACACCCTCACCTTCGACGCCCGCCCGAGCGACCTCGTCACCCTGCGCTGCGGCGACTGGACCCTGACGCAGGGGCGGGTCGGGCGGATCGAGGACTCGATCGCCATCCAGGTCGCGCGCCCCCTGCGGCGGTCGCGCACGACGCTCGCCGCCTTCGAGGCGAGCCTCAAGAGCCCGCAGGATCCCGACCGATGAGCCCGACGATCGTCTTCCTCGCCGACGTCCTCGTCGCCGTGCTCCTCGCGACGACCATCGGCACCTCCGTCGTGCTGAGCCGGCGGATCGCCCGCCTCAAGGCGGACGAGGCGTCCATGCGCCGTACCGTCTCCGAGCTCATGGCCGCGACCGAATCGGCGGAGCGCGCCATCGCCGGCCTGCGCGCGACACTCGGCGACTGCGACCGCACCCTCGCGGAGCGCCTGCGGGCGGCCGAGCGCCACGCGGCGGATCTCGGCGCGCAGGTCGCCGCCGGGGAGACGGTGATGAACCGCATCGCCCGCATCGTCGAGTCGACCCGTCCCGGCGCCGGCGCGGAGCCCGCGCCCGAGGCGCCCCTCGACCGGCTCGGCGCCGCCGCCGCGGCGGCGCAGGCCCTCGCCGAGCGGGCGACCCGCCGGGTCGGAGGGCGCGCCTCGTGATCGGGCGGCTGCGGCGCATCCGCCTGCGGCTCGTCCACGCGGTCGCCCTCGGCGCCCTCGCGCTGCTGGCGCTGAAGGCCCCCGGCCTGTGGAGCGCGCTCAACCAGACCCCCCTCGGGCTGCCGTCGGGGGTGGTGCCGGCGTCCGACCAGCTTCCGCCGTTCGCCCGCATGCTGTCGCACGCGCGCACCAACTACGTGCCGCCGGAAGTGACGATGACCGGCGCCGTGCCGGACAAGCCGAAGCCCGAACCCGAGAAGGCGCCCGTCGAAACCGCCCCGGCCCCGGCTCGCCAGCCGAGCCTCGAAGCCGCGCCCGCATCCGAGTCCGAGCGGGCGCTGCTCGAGCGCCTCGGCGGGCGCCGCGACGAGCTCAACCAGCGCAACCGCGAGCTCGAAATGCGGGAGCGCCTGCTCGAGAACGCCGAGCGCAAGATCGAGGGCCGCATCAACGAGCTGAAATCCCTCGAGGACAAGGCCGACGAGGCCGCCGCCAAGCGCGCCGACGGAGTGGCGCAGGGGCTGCGCAACCTCGTCACCATGTACGAGACCATGAAGCCGAAGGACGCCGCGCGCATCTTCGACCGGCTCCAGCACGACGTGCTGATCCCGGTGGTGCTGCAGATGAACCCGCGCAAGATGGCGGAGGTCCTGGCGGTGATGTCCCCGGAGGCGGCGGAGAAGCTCACCGTCGCCCTGGCGCTCCGGGCCAAGGGGATCGAGCGCCCGGCCGGCGCGCCGACCCCGGCCGCGCTGCGCGTCGCCCCCGACGAACTGCCCTCGATCGACCCCGCCGCCCCGCGGCGGTGAGCGGCTCAGCCCTCTTCCGCGCCTTCGAAGGCGAAGCGGAAGGTGAGGTCGCCCCGCAGGCCACGGGAGCCGCCGCTGCCCGCGAGGGCGCTCGCTCCGGTCCGCAGACCGGGACCGCCCGCGCCCACCGGGGCCAGCAGGTCCGGAGCGCTCTGGAGGATCGCGGCCCCGAGCACCGTCGCGAGGAGCTGGGCGTAGCGGTCCTTCGCCAGGCGCGCGCCCTCCGGAAGGGACTCGACCCGCGTTTCCGCGCGCAGCCCGTGCAGGCGGATGTCGAGGGCCGGACAATCGGCGCCCCGCGGCGTCCCGCCGGGGAGGCACTGCAGCCGGTCGGCCACGATGCGGCCCGCCGCCCCCGCCGCGGGGAGCGCCCGGGCGACGCCGTCCGGCCCGACCGCGACGACGGCGGCGAGGGGGACCGAAACCGACCGGGAGGGGTGGTCGATCTCGGCGGGCAGTCCGCGGCGGCGGAGCCGATCGGCGACGCTCTCGAGCAAGGATGCCGCCTGGCGTTCGACGAGGTCCCGCCGCTGCTCGGGCGCCCGCGACGCTCCGCCCGTGGCGAGGAGCATCTGCGCCGCGACAACCACGAGGAGGATGAACACCACCCCGATCGCCATGTCGAGGAAGGGCTTGTGGTCGATGGGCTGGGGACGGCTAAGCGCCATGATGCGCCCTCGACGGCGGCTCGACCCGCGCCAGGAGCCTGTCGATGCGGCCGGTCAGCCGCGCGAGGCCGGTCGCGAGGACGTGCAACGCCTCCGCCGGGACGGCCGGGGCCGCGGGCCGCGGATCCTCGATCGTGCGCCAACCGTCCAGCCTGCGCTCGACGGCGGCGAGCGTTTCCGCACGCAGCCGGTGCAGGCGCAGCGCCGCGCCGCGCAGGGTCAGCGTGACGAGGAGCGCACCCACGAGCGCCGCGACGGAGGTCAGGAACTTGAAGGAGGCGGCGCCGAGGAGCTGCTGCACGGCGGCGCGCGCCACGTCGGGACTGCCCGCCTTGAAGCCCTTCGCTGCGAAGAAAAGGGCCGCCACCAGGCCGACGAAGGTGAAGATGAGTCCGGCCGAGGTCAGGTAGCCGGGCAGCGCCTCGACATGGCCCGCCCGGTCGCGGTCCTCGTTCTCCCGATCCGCCTCGGCGAAGGTGGCGAACGGCTCGGCGGGGATGCTGCCCTCCCGCAGGACCCGCCGCTGGAACACGGCCCAGCCGATCGGAAACAGGGCCCGGGCGCGCAGGATCGTTCCGATCTCGCCGATCCCGTCGGCGAGGCGCACCCGATCGTCCGCGCTCGGCGGCCGCAGGGCGTCGAGCTCGGCCCGGGCGCGCCGCAGGCGGCGCAATTCCGGGCCGACCACGGCGATCCGATAGCGGAGCGAGGCGGCGACGGCGATCGCCAGCAGAAGGAGCGAGACCACGTAGACGAAGGACGGCTTGTCGAGGAGCGCCACCAGCGGCCCGACGATCGGTCGCATCACTTCGGTCGCGGCATCGCCGATCGCGTCCTTGAGCCGCGGATCGGCGAGGATCGTGGCCGCGCCCGCGACGGCGGCCAGGAAGAGGGGAAACGAGAGTTTCACGTCGTGGAGCGCCTCTTGTTGGGGTTGCGCCGCGATACGAGAGCCGGCCTGAACGGCGGATGAGCCGGTTGAGCGACGATTAACCGCGTCCCGCTAGCCTGCGGCTCTCGCTGCGGGCTCCCGCGGCGGTGCGTTCGAGTGCGGCGATGCGTTTTGATCGCGGGATGGGCAGGAAGGTCGCGGCGGCCTGCGCGCGGCTCGCGACGGTGCTCGGCGCGGCGGCCGTGATCACGCTGTTCGGGATCCTCAACTCCCACTCCCGCGAGCTCACGGTGCGCGGCACCGACACGGGCCGCCACGGGCGCATCCTGCTCACCTTCGACGAGCCGACGAAGGTCCGGGCGCGCACGACGAACGGGGTGCTGATCCTGTCCTTTTCGGACGCGGCGACCATCCGGTCCGAGCGCCTCGCCGACGAACTCCCGGCCTATGTCGGCACGGTCCGGCGCGATCCCGACGGCAAGGGGCTTCGCATCGCCCTGACCCGGCCCTACCGCACGAACGTCCTGGAAGCGGCCGAGCGCGTCTACGTCGACCTCCTGCCCGAGAATTGGAGCGGGCTGCCGCCCGCGCTGCCGCCGGAGGTGGTGGCCGAACTCGCCCGCCGCGCCGGGGAGGCCGAGGCGCGGGCCCGCGACGCCCTCGCCAAGCGCATGGCGCGGGCGGGCGGCGACATCGCGGTCGCCGTGGCGCAGCTCCCGACCCTGACCCGCCTCGTCTTCGCGGCGGGTCCCTCCGTCCCGATCGCCCTCGAAACCGCGGGCGAGGAGGTGGAACTGCGCTTCGGCGCGGCCGTGAGCCTCGACCTCGGCGAGACCCGCGGCCGGCTCGCGCCCGCGGTGCGCGACGTCACCCTGGAGGAGGCCGCAGGCGGGGTCGTCCTCAAGCTCCTCCTCGCGGAAGGTCACGAGGCCCGCGGCTTCCGCGAGAACGAAGGATTCGTGCTCGACATCGCGAGTCCCGCCCATGCGCGGGCGGCAGCGCCTCCGGTCGAAGCCCTCGCACCGGCGGAGCCCGCGCCCATCGTCCCGCCGTCTCCCGTGCCGGCGCCGACCGCGCCTCTGGTCGCCTCGTCCGGGCCGGGCGTCGTCAAGGCCGCGACGGCGGTCGAGGCCGAGACCCTGCTTCTGCGGCTGCCGTTCTCCGCCCGCACCGCGGCGGCGGCGTTCGAACGCGGCGGCACGGCCCATGTCGCCTTCCACACCCCGGACCGGATCGACCTCGGCACGTTGCCCGAGGCGGCGGCGCCCTTCGTGCGCGCGGCCTCCGTCGAGCGGCACGGGGCTTTCGCGGTGATGCGGCTCGACCTCGCCGGCCCGCATCTCGTGCGCCTCGCCCCGCAGGGGCACGGCTGGGCGGTCTCCGTCGGCGAGACCGGCCTCGTACCGAGCGAGCCGCTCGCCGTCGGCCGCGCCGTCGACGGGGCCGGCCGCACCGTCCTGCGGGTGCCCCTCGCCGATCCCTCCGGGGTCGTCTGGCTCGACGGGCCGGGCGGGGAGCGCGTCGCACTCGCGACCGCCTACGCGCCGGCTCGCGGCCTCGCCAAGCCGCACCGTTTCGTCGACGCGGCGGTCCTGCCGTCGGCGCACGGGGTGGCGGTCGAGGCTCTCGCCGACGACGTTGCGGTCCTGACCGGGATCGAGGGGGTGACCATCGCCCGCGAAGGCGGCCTCTCCGTGTCCCTCGCCGATCTGGCGAACGCGGTCGCGACCGCCGACCAGACGATCACCCGCGAGCAATGGCTCGAGGATCGCGAAGGGCCCGTGCGCGAGCGGGTGCGACGGCTCGCCGCCGCGGCCGCCGAGGCGCCGGTCGCGACCCGCACCGAGGCGCGGATCGCGCTCGCCCGCTCCCTGCTCGCGAACGGCCTCGAGCGCGAGGCGGTCGGGGTCCTCGCCGCCGCCGAGGCGGACGATCCGCCGATCGCCGCGAACCGCGGCTTCGGGCTGCTGCGCGGGATCGTGCTGGCCCGGCTGCGTCGCGACGCGGAGGCGCGGGCGGTCCTCGCCGCTCCCGCCGTCGGCGAGGCTCCGGAGGCGGTCCTGTGGACCGCGCTCCTCGACGTCCGCGCCGGGCGCTTCTCCCAGGCGCTGCTCGGTTTCCGCCGGGCGCAGCCGGTCCTCGCCCGCTATCCCGACGAGCTGCAGGCGCTCCTGCGGAGCGCCGCCGCGCGCGCCGCGATCGAGGCCCGGGAATTCGGCGTCGCGGAGGCGGAACTCGCCGCCGCCGCCGCGCTCACCCTCGACAAGGGCGAGCGCGACGAACTCGCGCTGCTGCGCGCCCGCCTGCACGAGGCGGGCGCCCGCACGCCCTCCGCCCTCGACGGCTTTCGGCGGCTGGCGGAAGGCGCCGAGCGGCCCGTCGCCGCCGAGGCGACGCTCCATTGGGTCGCCCTCGCGCGGCGGGAAGGCGCCATGGACGCGGACGAGGCCGTCGCCCGGCTCGAGACCCTCGCCTCGATCTGGCGCGGCGACGGCATCGAGGCGGCGACCGTCGCCCGGCTCGGGCGCCTCTACGCCGAGGCCGGCCGCTGGCGCGAGGCCTTCGCGATGGCCCGGACGGCGAACCGGATCTTCCCGGACCACCCGGCGACCCGGGAGCTGCACGAGGAGGCGAGCCGGCTGTTCGAGAACCTCTTCATCGGCGGCAAGGGCGAGACCCTGTCGCGGCTCGACGCCCTCGCCCTCTATTTCGACTTCAAGGAGTTCACGCCGATCGGCCGGCGCGGCGACGAGATCGTGCGCGGCCTCGCCGACCGGCTGATCGAGCTCGACCTCCTCGACCAGGCGGCCGATCTCCTCGAGCACCAGGTCGCCCACCGGCTGACCGGCGCCGCCCGGGCGACCGTCGGCGCGCGGCTCGCGGCGGTCCGGCTCATGGACGGCAAGCCGCAGAAGGCGCTCGCCGCGCTGCAGGGGACCCGGCTCCCCGACCTTCCGGCGCCGACCCGGCGGGCCCGGGCGCTTCTCGAGGCCCGTGCCCTGTCCGACCTCTCCCGCACGGACCTCGCCCTCGAGGTGCTGGACGGGGAGGAGGGCACGGACGTCGCCCGGCTGCGGGCGGACATCCTGTGGAGCGGCCGGCGCTGGCGCGAGGCGGGGGAGGCGCACGAGGAGCTTCTCGGCCCGCGCTGGCAGGGCGGGACGGCCCTGTCGGACGACGACCGGCGCGACGTGATCCGCGCGGCGATCGCCTATTCGCTGGCCGAGGACGCGCTCGCGCTCGACCGCCTGCGCAGCCGCTACGCGCCGAAGATGGCCGACAGCCTCGACGCGCGCACCTTCGCCGTCGTGGCGGCGCCGAACGTCTCCGGCACCCGCGCGTTCCGGGAGATCGCCCGCGGCGCCACCAGCGCCGACACGCTCGCCGCCTTCCTCGCCGAGTACCGCAAGCGCTATCCCGAGGCGGCGGTGGCCGAGCGGCGCCGCGCCGGCGCCGCCGCCGCGCCGGCGGAGGCGCCGCCCCGGAGCTGAGCCGTCACGGCCCGAAGCTCTGGACGAGGGAGCCCGCGACGAGGCTCCAGCCGTCGACGAGCACGAAGAAGATCAGCTTGAACGGCAGGGCCACCATCACCGGGGGCAGCATCATCATGCCGACCGACATCAGGATCGAGGCCACCACGAGGTCGATGATCAGGAACGGTACGAACAGCAGGAAGCCGATCTCGAAGGCGCGGCGCAGCTCCGAGATCATGAAGGCCGGCACCAGGACGTGCAGGCCGACCTCCTGCGGCGTCGCCGGCGTCGCCTCCCGCGACATGTCCATGAACAGGGCGAGGTCCTTTTCGCGCACGTGCCGCAGCATGAAGCCGCGGAACGGCACCACCGCCCGCTCGAAGGCCGTCGCCGGCGTGATCTCCCCGGCGACGAGAGGCTCGATCCCGACCCGGTAGGCCTCCCGGAAGGTCGGCGCCATGACGAAGGCGGTGAGGAACAGGGCGAGGCTGACGATGACCCCGTTCGGGGGCGCGGTCTGCGTGCCGATCGCCGTGCGCAGGAGCGACAGGACCACCACGATCCGGGTGAAGGAGGTGACCATCACCAGGATCGAAGGCGCGAGCGCCAGGACCGTGACCAGCGCGATGAGCTGGAGCGCGCGTTCGGTGACGCCGCCGCCCGGCCCGAGGTCGAGGGTCAGGGTCTGGGCGGCGGCCGGGCCGGCGAGGAGGCACGCCGCCGCGACGCCGCCCAGGATCCGGGCGAGGGCCGGCCGGGCACGGAGGCTCCGATCGGCCATTCAGGTGTGATTCGCCTGGGGCATGCGCGCCGACCGTGAGGCGGCGGCGGGGCCGGCGCAAGCGCGGGAGGGCCGATGCGGGCGGCCTCAGCCGCGGCGGCCGCCTCCGCCCTGTGGATCGCCGTCCGTCGGCGCCAAGGGCCGGCCGAGGAGGCGCGCGAACTCCGCCTCGATGTCCTCCACGGAAAAGGGGTCGACGGACTGCGCCGCGGCGGGCGCTGCCGCCGCCGCGGGCGCGGCGACCGCCGCCGGAGCAGCGGCCTGCTCGGGAGGACGGGCCGGCTTGGCGGGCTGGGCGGGGCGGTCCGGGCTCGGCGGGGCCGGTGGTTCGGGCCGCTGGGGCTCCGGCGGCTGCGGCTCGGGCTCGCGACCGGTCCGCACGGCGGGAGACGGGGCGACCGCCGCGTTCGGGCGCTTGAGCGCCTCCTCGAGCTGCTTCGCCATGTCGGACAGAACCGCGGGGTCGGCGACCCGCGGTTCCCGCGATGCCGCCGGCGGGGCCGCCGGGGCGGGCGCGGCCTGGGCGCGCAGCGGCGGCGAGGGCGGCGCCGGCGGTTCCGCGACCGCGCGCACCGGGGGGACCGGCGCGGCGGGCTCGAGGGCGCGCGGCGGCCCCTCGGGCTGCGGCGCCACGACCCGGTCGGGCTTCAGCACCGGCTCGTTGCGCACCGGGCTCGGCGCGAGCGCCGCCGCCGCGGTGCCGGGAGGAGCTGGGGCGGCGGGCGCGACCGGCGCGACCGCCGGGCGCTCGGGCAGCCGGCGCGGCTCCGCCGGCCGGACCGCCGGTTCGGGCGCCCGGGCCGGCTCCAGGGCCGGACGCGGGGGCTCCGCGTGTTCGAGGCGCTCCGGATGGTGCTCGTGCGCGCCGGGCGGCAGCCGGGCGCCGGGCACGCGCATGATGTTGGTCTCGATCACCACGTCGTTCGGGCCGCCGACGAGGAGCAGGTGCTCGACATTGTCGCGGCGCAGCAGGATCAGCTGCCGGTGCCGGTCGAGGTCGTACACGTCGACGATGCCGAGGCGCGGCTGGCGCGTGCGCCCGCCCTGGCCGGGAAGCGTCATCTTGCCCCCGGTGATGCGGCGCAGGACCAGCGCGAACAGCAGAAGGAGGACGAAGATGGCGGCGAAGGCGATCGCGTACTGGACCACCGGCGAGGCTTCGATGCCGAATCTGGCGAGCAAGGCGCGGTTCTCACGATGGGGCACGCAGCGCGCGCGGCGGCCCCGGCTTTATCACGCGAGCGGCGCGGGCAACAAGTTCGCGCGGCACGGGTTTTCCGGTCGGCCCGAGGGCCCTTAACCCCCGCTTAACCATGTCGGCGGCAAATTTTGCCGGCTCCCCGGGGGATTCGCGCCGTGGCCGTCAACGATCTGCCCCTCGTCTCGATGCTGCGCACGCGCATGCACTGGCATCAGAGCCGGCAGAAGCTTCTGGCCGAGAACATCGCCAACGCCGACACTCCCGGCTTCACGCCGAAGGACCTCAAGCCGCCGAGCTTCGGCGGGGCGAGCGACGCCCGCGGGCTCGGCGTCGTCCGCACCGATCCGGCCCACCTCGCCCTCGGCACGGGGCGGCCGGCGCAGGAGGTGGCGGCGGCCGGGTTCGAGACGACGCCGAACCGCAACGGGGTCAACCTCGAGGACGAGATGCTGAAGGTGGCGCAGAACCAGTCCGACTACCAGCTCGCCGCCTCCCTCTATCAGAAGAGCCTGCAGGTCCTGCGCCTCGCTGTCGGCAAGGGCGGGCGCTGATGGACTTCCTGAAGACGATCGCCGTCGCCGCCTCCGGGCTGCGCGCCCAGTCCGGGCGCATGCGGGTCATCGCCGAGAACATCGCCAACGCGGATTCGACCGGCGACGCCCCCGGAGCGGACCCGTTCCGGCGCAAGGTCCCGACCTTCGGGCGCAAGTTCGATCGGGAGTTGCAGGCGAGCGTCGTCGAGATCGGCCGGGTCCAGCCGGACCAGGCTCCCTTCCGGACCCGGTTCGAGCCGGGCCACCCGGCGGCGGACGCGCAGGGGGTGGTCAAGCTGCCGAACGTCAACACCCTCGTCGAGACCATGGACCTGCGCGAGGCCCAGCGCAGCTACGAAGCGAACCTCGGCCTGATCACCGCCACCCGACGGATGATCGCCCGCACCCTCGAGATCCTGCGCTGAAAGGACCGTCATGGCCGCCAACGCCTTCGCCGCCGGCGCCTATGCCGCCACCCAGGGGCTGACCGCGCCGGGGCTCGCCCAGAAGCCATCGGCCGCCAAGGCCGGCGGGCAGGCCTTCGGCGCGCTCCTCCAGAACGTGCTGACGAACGCGGCCGCGACCGGGCGTCAGGCCGAGGCGCAGGCGGTCGCCGCCGCGACCGGCAAGGCCGACATCGTCGACGTGGTCACGGCGGTCGCGGAGAGCGAGGCCGCCATGGAGACCCTCGTCGCGGTCCGCGACCGGGTCATCTCGGCCTACGAGGAAATCATGCGGATGCCGATCTGAGCCGGAGCCCTGCCATGACCGGCGCCGCCATCCTCGACGTCGCCCGCGACGGCGTCCTCACCTTCCTCAAGGTCGCCGCGCCGCTCCTCGTGGTGGCGCTCCTCGTCGGCCTCGCCATCTCGCTGCTGCAGGCCCTGACCCAGCTGCAGGAGCAGACGCTGGTCTTCGTGCCGAAGATCGTCGCCGTGTTCTGCGCCCTCCTGCTGGCGCTGCCGTTCATGGGCGACGCGCTGGCCGGCTACATGGGACGCATCGCCCTGAGGATCGCCGGGGGCGGATGACCCGGCCGGGAGGCGCGGGCGCGCGAATCCGGGTAGCGATGGGCGCATGGAGCTGCCGCTGCCCGAGATCGCGAGCCAGTTCATGCTCACCTTCGCCCGGGTGGGCACCCTGGTGATGCTCATGCCCGGCATCGGCGAGCAGATGATCTCGGCCCGGCTGCGGCTCGGCTTCGCCCTGCTCCTCGCGCTCGTGATGTTCCCCTTTACCCGGACGCTCCTGCCCGCCGGCGGCACGGCGCCCGCCCTGATCGGCCTCCTCGTCGGGGAGATCGCCGTCGGGCTCGTCATCGGCCTCTCGGTCCGGATGGTCCTCGCCGCGCTCCAGACGGCCGGCAGCATCGTCGCGCAGCAGCTCGGCCTCGCCTACGCCATGACGGTGGACCCGGCCATGGGCGGGCAGCAGGCGGCGATCGGCAATTTCCTCACCCTCCTCGGCATCACCCTCGTCTTCGCCACGGACCTGCACCACCTCGCCATCGCCGCGATCCGGGACAGCTACATGTTCCTGCCGCCCGCCGGCATCCCGGCGACCGAGGACGCCGCGATGCTGGCGATGCGGGCGGTCGGGCGCGGCTTCGCCCTCGCGGTGCAGATCGCCGCTCCGTTCATCGCCTTCGGTCTCCTGTTCAACCTCGGCCTCGGCGTCCTGTCGCGGCTCATGCCCCAGCTGCAGGTGTTCTTCCTCGCCATGCCGGCGACGATCCTGGTCGGCATGGCGATCCTGCTCGGGGTCCTCGGGGTGATGATGGCGGTGTTCCTCGCCGACCTCTCGGCGTTCATGCGCGGGCTCGGGAGCTGAGCCGTGGCGGACACTCCCGAGGCCGACGATCGCACGGAAGAACCGACCCAGCGAAAGCTGGACGAGGCGATCGACAAGGGCGACGTCGCCAAGAGCCAGGAGGTCAACACCTTCTTCGTGCTCGGGGCCTTCGCCCTGGTCCTGCTGTTCGCGGCGGGTCCCGCCGGCCGCGGGCTCGGCCTCGACCTGCGCGCCTTCCTCATGAACGCCCATCTTGTGCCCTCGGACGGGGCCGGCATGATCGCCGCCGCGCGCTACGGGCTCCTCGCCGCACTGGCGGCGCTCGCGGCGCCCTTGATCCTCCTCGCGCTCGCCGGCCTCGCCGGGCCCGCCCTCCAGAACCGGCCGGTCTGGACCGGCCAGCCGCTCAAGCCGCAGCTGTCGCGGATCTCGCCGAAATCCGGCGCGAAGCGCATCTTCGGTCGCGAGGCGCTCGCCCAGTTCCTGAAAGGGCTCGTCAAGATCGCGACCGTCGGCGCGGTCGCGGGCATCATCCTGTGGAGCGAGCGCGGCCGCCTCGACGGCTTCGCGAGGCTCGATCCGGCCGCCCTCCTGCCGGGCGTGCTCTGGCTCGTCCTCAAGCTGCTCGCGGGCGTCCTCGCCGTCCACGCCGTCGTGGCGATCGCCGATGTCATCTACCAGCGCCTGACCTGGCTCAAGCGCCAGCGCATGACCCGGCGGGAGCTCAAGGAGGAGTTCAAGAACACGGAAGGCAGCCCGGAGATCAAGGCGAAGCTGCGCCAGATCCGCCAGAGCCGGGTGAAGAAGCGGATGATGGCCGCGGTCCCCTCCGCCACCGTCGTCGTGACGAACCCGACCCACTACGCCGTCGCCCTGAAGTACGAGACGGGCATGGCCGCCCCCGTCTGCGTCGCCAAGGGCCTCGACGCCCTCGCTCTGCGCATCCGGGCGGTGGCGGCGGAGAACGACGTCCCGGTGATCGAGAACCCGCCGCTCGCCCGGGCGCTGCACGCGAGCGTGGAGGTCGACGCGGAGATTCCGGTGGAGCACTACAAGGCGGTGGCCGAAGTCATCGGCTACGTCTTGCGGCTGCGCCGCCGTCCGGCATAACCGTGGACAGGACAGCGTAGCGCCCCCATGGCTCGGCCGACCGACATACCACCCGGGAGATCGATCGACCGGTCGGAGCGGCCGGGGCGCATCGGGCTGCTCCTTCTGCTCGCGATCCTGCTCGTCGGGTCGGCGGTCGGCCTCGGCTTCGTCGCCCAGGACCGGGCCCAGCCGCTGATCCTGGCGCTCCTCGCCGTGCTCGCCATGGCGGGCGTGTTCTTCCTGTTCGCCGCCGCGGTCGGGGCCGTGCAGTTCGCCGGCCGCGGGGTGCGCAACGACCTCACCAAGGCGATCGCCGACAGCGCCGTCGAAGGGCTCCTCGTCGTCGAGGACGGGGGCCGCATCGTCTATGCCAACGAGGCCTACATGGCTCTCGTCGGCGGCGAGAGCTACGCCGACCTGAAGCCCGTCGAGCGGGTCTTCGTCGGCGCGCCGGAGGTGTCGGAGGCGATCTACCGCCTCGCCCAGGCGGCCCGGGAGGGCCGGGCCGCCGCCGAGGAGATCCGCGTCGCCCCGCCTCCCGCGGGCGGACGGGATTTCGGCTGGTACCGCATCCGGGTGCGGCCGGTGCCCCGGCCGGGGGGACGCGCGGCGACCCTGTGGAGCGTCGCCGACGTCACCCACGAGCGCGAGCGCCAGGAGAACGTCTTCCAGGAGCTCCAGCACGCGATCGACTACCTCGACCACGCCCCGGCGGGCTTCCTCTCGATCGATCCCGGCGGATCGGTCGTCTACATGAACGCGACCCTCGCCGCCTGGCTCGACCACGACCTCGCCCAGGTCGGCTCCGGGGGGCTGCGCATCGACGACGTGCTGCCCTCGAACGTCGCGGCCATGCTCATGGCGGTCTCCGGCGAGCCCGGGGAGGTCCGCACCGAGACCTTCGACATCGACCTGCGCCGGCGCAACGGCCGCTCGCTCCCGGTGCGGGTCTTCCATCGCATCGCCTTCGGGCAGGACGGCAGGCCCGGCGCCTCGCGCACCCTCGTCCTCAACCGCTCCCCGGGGGAGGACGTGGACGAGGGCCAGCGGGCGGCGGAGGTGCGCTTCGCCCGCTTCTTCAACGCCACCCCGATCGCGATCGCCACGGTGTCCCGCGACAGCCGGGTGGTGCGCTCCAACGCCGCCTTCGTGCGCCTGTTCTCCATGCTGCCGCGCACGGGAGCCGGGGAGGGGCGCCCGCTCCTCGACGCGGTGCAGGAGCGCGATCGCGAGCGCCTCGCCGAGGTCCTGTCGGAAGCGGCCGCCGGGCGGGCCGAGATCCCGCCGATGGACATCGCGCTGGCGGTCGAGCCGAACCGGTCCGCCCGGGTCTGGCTCAGCCCGTCGAGCGAGGCCGAGGAGGACGGGGAGGCGGCGATCCTCTACGCCCTCGACACGAGCGAGCAGCGCCAGCTCGAGCAGCAGGTGGCGCAGGCGCAGAAGATGCAGGCGGTCGGCCAGCTCGCCGGCGGCGTCGCCCACGACTTCAACAACGTCCTGCAGGCGATCATCGGCTATTGCGACCTGCTCCTCGCCAACCACCGGCCGACCGACCCGTCCTTCCAGGACCTCGTGCAGATCAAGCAGAACGCCAACCGGGCGGCGAGCCTGGTCCGGCAGCTGCTCGCCTTCTCCCGCCGCCAGACCCTGCGGCCGGAGGTGCTGGAACTCGGCGAGGCCCTGTCCGACCTCTCGATCCTGTTGAAACGGCTCCTCGGCGAGCGGGTCGAACTCGAGCTCAAGCACGGGCGCGACCTGTGGCCGGTCAAGGCCGACGTGCACCAGCTCGAACAGGTGGTGATCAACCTCGCGGTCAACGCCCGCGATGCCATGCCGGAGGGCGGGCGCCTCACCATCCGCACCGCCAACGTGGAGGCGGCGGAGGCGGCCGGCCTCGCCCTGACGGGCCTGCCGGCGGCCGAGTTCGTGCTGATCGAGGTCGGCGACACCGGCACCGGCATCCCGCCCGAGGTGATCGACAAGATCTTCGAGCCGTTCTTCACGACGAAGGAGGTCGGCAAGGGCACCGGACTCGGCCTCTCCACCGTGTTCGGCATCGTCAAGCAGTCGAACGGCTACATCTACGTGGATTCCGCGCTCGGGCGCGGCACCACCTTCCGCATCTTCCTGCCGCGCCACGTGCCCGGGGCCGAGGAGGCGGAGGAGGCCAAGGCCGAGGCGCCGGCCCGCAAGGAGACCGCCGACCTCACCGGCGAGGGCACCATCCTCCTCGTCGAGGACGAGGATCCGGTGCGGGCCGTCAACGCCCGCGCCCTGTCGGCCCGCGGCTACACGGTGATCGAGGCGGCCTCAGGGGTCGAGGCGCTCGAGGCGATGGCGGCCCGCGACGCGCCCGTCGACCTCGTCGTCTCCGACGTGGTCATGCCGGAAATGGACGGCCCGACGCTCCTGCGGGAGCTGCGCAAGAGCCACCCGGACCTGAAGGTGATCTTCGTCTCCGGCTACGCCGAGGACGCCTTCCGCAAGAACCTGCCCGAGGGCGAGGACTTCAACTTCCTCGCCAAGCCCTTCAGCCTCAAGCAGCTCGTCGAGATGGTGAAGAAGACCCTCGGCCGCTGACGCGCCGCCGGCCCCCGCGCTCCCGGCGCGGCGCCTCACTCGGCGAGGACCGTCACGTCGACGAGGGGCGTCACGTCGAACGAGGCCCGCAGGCGCTCGCGCAGCGTCGCGGCGAGGCGCTCGCCGATCGCCGGGTCGGGGGAAGGGGGCTGCACCCAGGCCCGGACCAGGAGCGTGTTCTGGCCGGGGATGTCGGCCCTCGTGAAGCGCACGTCCTGGTGGACCGGCTTCGCGAGCCCGCTCGCGTCGATGGTGGACTGGACGAGGGCGGCGGCGCGTTGCGCGGTGCTCGAGCGCTGCAGCATCGGCCGGTCGGAGAGCTGGAAGGCGACGAGCCCGGCGAGGGCGAGGGCGGAGGCGCCCCCCGCCGCCCAGCCGAACCAGGGGCGGCCGCGGGCGAAGCGGACGCCCCGGGGCGCGATCCCGAACAGCCGGAAGACCACCGCGCCGGACAGGTTGATGCCGACGAGCTGGAGGACGAGCACGAACACGGCCGAACCGACGAGGTCCCACTCGCCGATCGCCGCCGCCATGCCGACGAGGCCCGCCGGCGGCGCGAGGGAGGCGGCGACGAGCATCCCGGTCGCGGCGCCGCTCACGAGGCTGTTGCGCTCCGACTGGCAGAGGTTGAGCGCCCCGGCCGCCCCGGCGACGAGGGGCAGCAGGGCCGCCACCGCCGAGATCTGGCTGCGCTCCACCATCTGCTCCGTGGCGATGTCCTGCGAGAAGACGAGGCTCAGGGCGAACGCCACGAGGATGGTCGTCGCCAGCGCCGCGACGTAGCGCAGGACCGAGCGGGCGAAGAGCCGCGGGTCGCCCCGGGCGGTCGCAAGCGCCGCGTTCATCGCCGGGCCCGCATAGGGCGCGATCAGCATCGCCGCTGTGAGCAGGTAGACCGTGTTGGTGAAGAGGCCGATCCAGACGACCACCCCGGCCGCGGCGGCATAGCCGAGAAAGCCGTTCCACGAGCCGACGCTCTGCAGGCCGCCGAGCAGGACCTCGATCGGGCTGCGCGCGCCGACGTCGAGCGCCTCGTCCGGGGCGGAGCGGCCGGGCGGATGCAGGGTGATTACGCCGCGCGGTTCGAAGGTGACGTGCAGGTCGGGGAAGTCCTGGAGGTCGTCGAGGAGGCCCTCGAGCCGGTCGTTCGGCACATGGACCAGCACCACGTCGACGGGGCCGTCCTCGCCCGAGCCCTCGAGCGCGCTCAGGTTCCGGCCGCCGTGGCGCGCCGCCGCGGCGAGGGCCTTCGGCCCGAAGCCGCGGGGCAGGCGGACGATCAGGGCGCGCATCGCGGTCTCCCGTTCGGGAGCAGAACGGCGAAGCCGCCCGCCCGTTCACATCGTCCCCCGCGCCGGCGTTCGGGTTGACGAAGGCGGCCCGCTCCGGTTTCTAGGCCGGCTTCGCGCGGGCTTTCGCGCCAACCGGCATCATCATGGACAAGACCTTCGATCCCGGCGCCGTCGAGGCGCGCATCGCCGCCCGTTGGGACGAGGCGGGCGCCTTTCGGGCCGGCCGGCCCGAGCGGGCGGGCGCGCGGCCCTACTGCATCGTCATCCCGCCGCCGAACGTCACCGGCTCGCTCCACATGGGGCACGCCCTCAACAACACGCTCCAGGACGTGCTCTGCCGGTTCGAGCGCATGCGCGGCCGCGACGTCCTGTGGCAGCCGGGCACGGACCATGCCGGCATCGCCACCCAGATGGTGGTGGAGCGCCGCCTCGCCGCGGAGAACCGGAGCGACCGGCGCACGATGGGTCGCGAGGCCTTCCTGCGCGAGGTGTGGAAGCAGAAGGAGGAATCGGAAGGAACGATCCTCGGCCAGCTGCGCCGGCTCGGCGCCTCCTGCGACTGGTCGCGCACCCGCTTCACCATGGACGAGGGCCTGTCGGCGGCGGTCCTCAAGGTGTTCGTCGACCTCCACAAGGAAGGGCTGATCTACCGCGACAAGCGGCTCGTGAACTGGGACCCGCGCTTCCAGACCGCGATCTCCGACCTCGAGGTCCAGCAGGTCGAGGTGAAGGGCAGCCTCTGGCACATCCGCTATCCGATCGAGGGCGAGGAGGGCCGCTTCATCACGGTCGCCACGACCCGGCCCGAGACCATGCTCGGCGACGTGGCGGTGGCGGTCCACCCGGACGACGAGCGCTACCGGGACCTCGTCGGCAAGAACGCCATCCTGCCCCTCGTCGGGCGCCGCATCCCGATCGTCGCCGACCCCTATTCCGACCCGGAGAAGGGCACCGGCGCGGTCAAGATCACGCCCGCCCACGACTTCAACGACTTCGAGGTCGGAAAGCGGCACGACCTGAGCCTCGTCAACATCTTCGGGCCGGAAGCTCAACTGAAACTCCAGGCGAACGACGCCTTCCTGGGGGGCGCCGGCGGAGCCGACCTCGACGCGGTCCTCGCCCTCGACGGCCTCGACCGGTTCGAGGCCCGCAAGCGCGTCATCGCGCTGCTCGACGAGCGGGGCGTGCTCGAGAAGGTCGAGCCGCACGTGCACATGGTCCCGCACGGGGACCGCTCGGGCGTGCCGATCGAGCCCTATCTCACCGACCAATGGTACGTGAACGTGAAGCCGCTCGCCGAGCGGGCGCTCGCGGCCGTGAAGGAGGGACGCACCCGCATCGTCCCGGAGACGTGGGAGAAGACGTATTTCCAGTGGCTCGAGAACATCGAGCCCTGGTGCGTCTCGCGCCAGCTCTGGTGGGGGCACCAGATCCCGGCCTGGTACGACGAAGACGGCCACGTCTACGTGGAGCTCGACGAGACGCAGGCGCAGGCGGCGGCGCGGGCGAAGCACGGCCGCGACGTGCCGCTGAGGCGCGACGAGGACGTCCTTGACACCTGGTTCTCCTCCGCCCTGTGGCCCTTCTCGACGCTCGGCTGGCCGCAGAACACGGCGGAGCTCGGGCGCTACTACCCGACCAACACGCTCGTCACCGGCTTCGACATCATCTTCTTCTGGGTCGCCCGGATGATGATGATGGGCCTCCACTTCATGGAGGAGGTGCCGTTCGACACGGTCTACATCCACGCCCTCGTGCGCGACGAGCGCGGGGCCAAGATGTCGAAGTCGAAGGGCAACGTCATCGATCCCCTCGACCTCGCCGACCGCTACGGCGCCGACGCGCTGCGCTTCACCCTGGCGGCCATGGCGGCGCAGGGACGCGACATCAAGCTGTCGATCCAGCGGGTCGAGGGCTACCGCAACTTCGCGACCAAGATCTGGAACGCCGCCCGCTTCGCCGAGATGAACGGCTGCCGGCCGGTCCCGGGCTTCGATCCGAAGGGGGCGCGGGAGACCCTCAACCGCTGGGTGCTCACCGAATGCGCCAAGGCGGTCGCCGAGGTGACCGAGGGCATTTCGGGCTACCGCTTCAACGAGGCCGCCGGCGCCGCCTACCGGTTCGTCTGGAACGTCTTCTGCGACTGGCACCTCGAGCTCGCGAAGCCGGTCCTGCAGGGCCCGTACGGGCCGGCCAAGGACGAGACCCGGGCCACCGTCGCCTTCGTCTTCGACCAGATCTGCCGCTTCCTGCATCCCTTCATGCCGTTCTTGACGGAGGAGCTGTGGACGCTCCTCGGCGCTGCGACGGTCGAGGGCGACGCGCCTTCCTCCCAC
>DATLFZ010000563.1:0-2708 GCA_035540795.1 Beijerinckiaceae bacterium
GGCTCGGCCGCGCGCCGAAGGGCCCCGACCCGGACCGCTACGCACAGCGCTACGCCCATTGCGACGTGCTCGTGGTCGGCGCCGGCCCGGCCGGCCTCGCGGCGGCCCTCGCTGCCGCGGAAGCGGGGGCGCGGGTGATCCTGTGCGACGAGCAGCAGGAGCTCGGCGGCAGCCTGCTCGCCGAGACGGCGGCGACCATCGACGGCCGGCCGGCTGCACAGTGGCTGGCCGAAACGGTCGCGGCGCTCGGCAGGCACGACACCGTGCGCCTGCTGCCACGGACCCAGGCCTTCGGCTATTTCGCGCAGAACTTCGTGGCGCTCGCCGAACGGGTCACGGACCACCTCGCGGCGCCGGACCCGGCGCTGCCCCGCGAGCGCCTGTGGCAGGTGCGGGCGAAGGAGGTGGTGCTGGCGGCGGGCGCGATCGAGCGGCCGATCCCCTTTCCGGACAACGACCGGCCGGGAATCCTGCTCGCCGACGCGGCCCGCACCTACGCCGCCCGCTACGGCGTCCTGCCCGGGACCCGGGCGGTCGTGCTCGCCGCCCACGATTCCGCCTACGGCGCCGCGGTCGAGCTCGACCGGCTCGGGGTCGAGATCGCCCTGATCGCCGACCTGCGCCGGCGGCCGGACGGGCCCCTCGTCGAGGCGGCCCGGGAGGCGGGCCTGCCGATCGCGCCCGCGACCACGCTCTCCGGCACGGGCGGCCGCCTGCGGGTCGCCTCGGTCGAGACCGGGCGTGTCCGCCGGGACGGCAGCGTCGGCTCCGGCGACACGGTGCGCTGCGACCTCGTCCTCGTCGGCGGCGGCTGGACTCCCTCCACGCACCTGTTCTCCCAGAGCCGGGGCAGGCTGCGCTTCGACGAAGAGCTCGGCGTGTTCGTGCCGGGCGAGTCGGTCCAGCGGGAGCGCTCCGCCGGCGCCTGCCGGGGCGTGTTCGACCTCGCCGAGGTCCTCGCCGACGGTTTCCGCGCCGGGGAGGAGGCGGCCCGGGCGGCGGGGCTCGCGCCCCGGACCGGGCGCACCCCGGCGGTCGAGGGCGTCCAGCCCGCGGGATCGGGGCTTGCGGGCGCGCCGCCCTTCGCGTTCGAGGCCCGCGGCAAATCCTTCGTCGACCTCCAGAACGACGTCACCACCCGCGACCTCGAGATCGCGCTGGCGGAGGGCTTCCGGTCCATCGAGCACGTGAAGCGCTACACCACCACCGGCATGGCGACCGACCAGGGCAAGACCTCGAACCTCACCGCGCTGGCGCTGGTCGCGGCGATGGAGGGCAAGGCGATCCCCGAGGTCGGCACCACCACCTTCCGCATGCCGTGGACGCCGGTGACCTTCGGCACCCTCGCGGGCCCCGCCCGGGGCGAGCTGTTCGACCCGGTCCGCACCACCCCGATCCACCCCTGGGCGGAATCCCGCGGCGCGGTGTTCGAGGATGTCGGCCTGTGGAAGCGGGCCCGCTACTTCCCCCGCGGCGGCGAGGACATGGATGCCGCCGTGCTGCGCGAATGCGCCGCCGTGCGCGGCGCGGTTGGCGTGTTCGACGCCTCGACGCTCGGCAAGATCGAGGTGGTCGGCCCCGACGCGGCGACCTTCCTCGAGCGGATGTACGTCAACGCCTTCGCGAAGCTGGCGCCGGGCCGCTGCCGCTACGGGCTCCTCCTCAACGAGGCGGGCTACGTCATCGACGACGGGGTGATCGCCCGGCTCGCGCCGGACCGCTTCCACGTCACCACCACGACCGGCGGCGCCGCCCGGGTGCTGAACCTGATGGAGGACTACCTCCAGACCGAATGGCCGGATCTGAAGGTCTGGCTCACCTCCACCACCGAGCAATGGGCGGTCATCGCCGTCCAGGGGCCGAAGGCGCGGGAGGTGCTGCAGCCCCTCGTCGAGGACGTCGACCTCGGGCCGCAGGCCATGCCGCACATGAGCCTGCGCGAGGGTCGGGTCGCCGGCGCGCCGGCGCGCCTGTTCCGGGTCAGCTTCACGGGCGAGCTCGGTTTCGAGGTGAACGTGCCGGCGGATCGCGGGCGGGCGGTGTGGGAGGCGGTGTTCGGCGAGGCCGAGCGCCGCGGCGGCGTCGCTTACGGCACCGAGGCCATGCACGTGCTCCGCGCCGAGAAGGGCTACGTCATCGTCGGCCAGGAGACCGACGGCACCGTCACGGTCGGCGATCTCGGCCTCGACTGGGCGATCGGCAAGGGTAAGCCCGACTTCGTCGGCAAGCGCTCCCTCGCCTTGCCCGACCTCGCCGCCCCCGGGCGGCGCCAGCTCGTCGGCCTCATGACCGCCGACCCGAACACGGTTCTGGAGGAGGGCGCGCAGGTCACCGCGGAGGCGCACCCGAACCCGGGCACCCACGCGCTGGGCCACGTCACCTCCTCCTACCGCAGTGCCGCGCTCGGCCGCTCCATCGCCCTCGCCCTCGTCGAGGACGGGCGCGCCCGGGTGGGCCAGACGCTGCACGTGCCGGGGCCGAAGGACGCGATCGCCGTCGCGGTGGTCTCGCCGGTGTTCTACGATCCGGAAGGAGCCCGGCTCCATGGCTGAGATCGCGATCCCGGGCCGGGTGAGCGTGGCCGATGCGGGCCCCTCCGGGCGCCTCGTCCTGCGCGGGCCGGAGGCGATCGGACGGGCGGCCGCGCAGGCCCTCGGCCTCGAGCCGCCGCCCCTCAACCGCGCCGCCGCGGCGGACGAACACGCGAT
>DATLFZ010000564.1:0-4369 GCA_035540795.1 Beijerinckiaceae bacterium
CGTGAGGCCCTGGCCGCAACCTCTTCCCGACCCCCACTGATCGGATCTCTCCCATGCACATCCTCGTCATCGGCGCCGCCGGCATGGTCGGGCGCAAGCTGGTCGAACGGCTCGCCAGGGACGGCGCGCTGGGCGGCCGCCGCATCGAGCGGGCGACCCTGCACGACCTGTTCGAGCCGCAGGTCCCGGCGAACGCGCCGTTTGAGGCCCGCACCCTGTCGTCCGACTTCTCCGAGCCCGGGGAGGCGGAGAAGCTCGTGGCCGAGCGGCCGGACGTGATCTTCCACCTCGCCGCGATCGTCTCCGGCGAGGCTGAGGCCGATTTCGACAAGGGTTATCGGATCAACCTCGACGGCACGCGCTTCCTCTTTGAGGCGATCCGCAGGCAGGAGGGCTACAAGCCCCGGGTGGTCTTCACCTCCTCCATCGCCGTCTTCGGCGCGCCGTTCCCGGACGCGATCCACGACGAGTTCCTGTCGGCGCCGCTCACGAGCTATGGCGCCCAGAAGGCGATCGGCGAGCTGCTCCTGTCCGACTACAGCCGCCGCGGCTTCTTCGACGGGGTCGGCATCCGCCTGCCCACCATCTGCGTGCGGCCGGGCAAGCCCAACAAGGCCGCCTCCGGCTTCTTCTCCAACATCATCCGCGAGCCCCTCGCCGGCCAAGAGGCGGTGCTGCCGGTGTCAGAGGACGTGCGCCACTGGCACGCCTCGCCGCGGGCCGCCGTCGGCTTCCTGATCCACGCCGCGACGCTGGACACGGAGCGGGTCGGGCCCCGCCGCGCTCTCACCATGCCGGGCGTCGCCGCCACCGTCGGCGAGCAGATCGACGCGCTGCGCCGCATCGCCGGCGACAAGGTCGTCGCCCGCATCCGCCGGGAGCCCGACCCCGTCATCACCCGCATCGTCGCCGGCTGGCCACGCAACTTCGACGCCCGCCGCGCCCGCGAGCTCGGCTTCCGCGCCGAGGACAGTTTCGACGAGATCGTGCGCATCCACATCGACGACGAGCTCGGCGGCGAGTGGGCCGCCTGAACCGGTCGCGAACCGGCGGACCCGGCCCCATATGGCGGAGGCGCCCGCGGGCGCGGCCCCGAGGAACACGGCACCGGCATGGGAGCTGACCCCAAAAGCCCCTGGCGCTTCTCCGTCGCGCCCATGATGGACTGGACGGACCGGCATTGCCGGTTCTTCCACCGCATCCTGTCGCGGCGGACGCGGCTCTACACCGAGATGGTCACCACCGGCGCCGTCATCCACGGCGACCGGGAGCGGCTGCTCGGCTTTTCGCCGCAGGAGCATCCGGTGGCGGTGCAGCTCGGCGGCTCGGACCCGGCGGCGCTGGCGCAGGCGGCGCGGATCTGCGCCGATCTCGGCCACGACGAGGTGAACCTCAACGTCGGCTGCCCGTCCGACCGGGTCCAGGACGGGCGCTTCGGCGCCTGCCTCATGCGCGAGCCCGCCCTCGTCGGCGAGAGCGTCGCGGCGATTAAGGCGGCGGTGGCGGTGCCGGTCACGGTGAAATGCCGCATCGGCGTCGACGACCAGGACGAGGGCGCCCTCGACCGCCTCGCCGACGCGGTCGTCGCCGCCGGCGTCGATGCCCTCGTGGTCCACGCCCGCAAGGCCTGGCTGCAGGGCCTGTCGCCGAAGGAGAACCGCGAGGTGCCGCCCCTCGATTACGCCCGGGTCTACCGGCTCAAGCGCGAGTGGCCGGACCTGCCGGTCGCCATCAACGGCGGCATCCGCTCGATCGCGGACGCGCGGGCGCATCTGGCGCAGGTCGACGGGGTCATGCTCGGCCGCGCCGCCTACCAGGAGCCCGAAATCCTGCTCGGGGCCGATCCCCTGTTCGGCGAGGCGCCCCCCGTCGCCGACGCCTTCGAGGCGCTCGACCGCTTCGAGCCCTACGTGGCCGCGCGCCTCGCCGAGGGCGTGCGCCTGTCGTCGATGACCCGCCACCTGCTCGGCCTGTTCGCCGGCCGGCCGGGGGCGCGGGCCTATCGCCGCCACCTCGCCACCGAGGCGGTGAAGCCAGGGGCCGGCCTCGCGACGCTCCGCGCCGCCATCGACCACGTCCGCCGCGCCGCCCCGCTGGAGCGGGCCGCATGAGCGCCTTCGCGCCGAAGGACCCGGACTACGAAGCCCGGGTGCGGGGAAGCTTTTCGCGCCAGCGCATCATGGACACGATCGGCGCCCGCCTCACCCGGGTCGAGCCCGGCGCGGTCGAGATCGAGCTGCCCGTTTCGCCGCACGTGAGCCAGCAGCACGGCTACGTCCATGCGGGGGTCGTCTCCACCATCGCCGATTCGGCCTGCGGCTACGCCGCGCTCTCGCTCATGCCGGCGGGCGCCGGCGTGCTCACCGCCGAGTTCAAGGTCAACCTCCTCGCCCCCGCCGAGGGCGAGCGCCTCGTCGCCTCCGGGCGCGTCGTGAAGCCCGGCCGCACCCTCACCGTCGCCCAGGCCGAGGTCCATGCGGACAGGGACGGCACCCGCCGGCATCGTGGCGCTCATGACCGCGACGCTGGTCGCCCTCGAAGGGCGCGGCCTTTCCGACTGAGCTTGACGCGCCGCCGCCGCGGTTGTCCTTAATCGGCTCTGCCGGCGGGGCGTGCCGGCGCGGGAGCCGGCGATGGTCGACATCGCGACGCGCGTCTACAACCACACCTGGAAGATCGATCCGATCGTGCGCTCCGTGCTCGACACGGACTTCTACAAGCTCCTGATGGCGCAGACGATCTTCCGCCGCCACCGGGACGTCGCGGTCACCTTCGGCATCCACAACCGCTCGACGCGCGTGCGCCTCGCCGAGATCATCGACGAGAAGGCCCTGCGCGAGCAGCTGGAGCACGTGCGCACGCTGCGCCTCACCCGCGGGGAGAGCACCTGGCTGCGCGGCAACACCTTTTACGGCAAGCGCCAGATGTTCTCGCCCGAGTTCATGGACTGGCTCGAGAGTTTTCGCTTCCCCGATTACGAGCTCGAGAAGCGCGACGGGCAGTACGTCCTCACCTTCCACGGCCCCTGGATCGAGACCACCATGTGGGAGATCCCGGCGCTCGCCATCCTCAACGAGCTGCGCTCCCGCGGCGTGCTCAAGGGCATGGCCAAGTTCGAGCTGCAGGTCCTCTACGCCCGGGGCATGACCCGGGTCTGGGAGAAGATCGAGCGGCTGAAGCGGCTGAAGGACCTCAGCATCGCCGATTTCGGCACGCGGCGCCGGCACGGCTTCCTGTGGCAGGACTGGTGCGTGCAGGCGATGATCGAGGGGCTCGGGCGCTCCTTCCTCGGCACCTCCAACTGCCTGATCGCGCTCCGGCAGGAGGTCGAGGCCGTCGGCACCAACGCCCACGAGCTGCCGATGGTCTACGCGGCTCTGGCCGACACGGACGAGGACCTGGCGCAGGCGCCCTACCGGGTGCTCGCCGATTGGCAGGAGGATTACGAGGGCAACCTGCGGGTCATTCTGCCCGACACCTACGGCACCTCGAACTTCCTCGCCCGGGCGCCGGGCTGGATCGCCGGCTGGACCGGCATCCGCATCGATTCCAAGGACCCGGTCGAGGGCGGCGAGGAGGCGATCGCCTGGTGGCGGCAGCGCGGGCAGAACCCGCGCGAAAAGCTCGCCATCTTCTCGGACGGGCTCGACGTCGACCTGATCGAGCGCATCCACGGCCATTTCCACGGCCGGGTCCGCATCGGCTACGGCTGGGGCACGCTGCTGACCAACGATTTTCGCGGGCTCGGCCCCGACGGCGGCCTCGACCCGATCTCGATCGTCTGCAAGGTGGTCTCGGCCGACGGCCGCCCGACGGTCAAGCTCTCCGACAACCCGACCAAGGCGATGGGCCCCCCCGACCAGGTCGCCCGCTACAAGCGCGTCTTCGGCGTCGGCGCGCAGGTGGCCCAGCCGGTGCTGGTGTGACGCCGCGCCACCTCTCCCCGACGGGGAGAGGTCGAGTCGCGCCGGCAGGCGCGACCGGGTGAGGGGCGGAGCGGTTCCGGAGAGGCCGTGCGTGCTCACCCGGCCCCTCACCCTGACCCTCTCCCCGCGAGCGGGGAGAGGGAACGCGCCACACCTCTCCCGGAGGGAGAGGTCGAGTCGGCGCGGCAGCGCCGACCGGGTGAGGGGCGGAGCCTCGCCGAAAAGGGCGCCACCGACGAGCCCCTTCCGTCACCGTCCGCCCCTCATCCGGCGCTTCGCGCCACCTTCTCCCGCCGGGAGAACGATCCGGCGAGAGGGGAGCCGGAAGGGCGCGCGTGCTCACCCGGCCCCTCACCCTGACCCTCTCCCCGCGAGCGGGGAGAGGGGACGCGCACCTCTCCCGGAGGGAGAGGTCGAGTCGGCGCGGCAGCGCCGACCTGGTG
>DATLFZ010000565.1:0-5170 GCA_035540795.1 Beijerinckiaceae bacterium
GCTCTTACACCACGCCCTGGGGTACGATCGTCGCCGACCGGGGCGATGAGAGACCGCACGGGTGATGCAAACGGAGAAATCGCCATGGCGACACCGCGAATGACCTTCATCGCCGCGGCTCTCGTCGCGGCGGTTTTCCCGGCTCCTGCGATGAGCCAGGCACATGTGGCCAGCATCACCTACGAGGAGACGCCGCGGCCGGAAGGGCTGCCGAACGAAATGCAGCCGCTGCCAGACGTCGGGCTACGGTTTCTGTCGATCGGCGCAATCGACGGGTTCAAGATCGCCGCCGCCCTGTGGCAGCCGGTCGCAAAGCCGGCGGCGAGCACGACGCTGCTCGTGCAGGTGCATGGCAGCGGCGGCAATCTCGCCTCTGTGCAGTTGCGGGCGACCGCTCGCATCCTCTCGGCGCGCGGCTTTGCAGCGCTGTCGATCAGCACAAGACAGCACGACGAGCACGTCAACACGGACAACTTTTTCGAGATCAGGCGCGACATCGAGGCCGCGATCGCCACCGCCAAGGCGCTCGGCTACGGCGCCATCGTGCTGCAGGGCCAGAGCCTCGGGACCGCACAGGTGGCCTTCTATGCGGCGACCGACTGGGACCCGGCGATCAAGGGCGTCATCCTGACCGGCGCTATTGCGAAACTGCCGTGGAAAGCGCGCCACATTCTGATCCAGGACGAAGACGCCTACCGGGCGCTGGCGCAGGCAGCGCGCGACGCCTTGCGTGCGGGCCGGCCGAAGGCGACGCTGCCGATGCCCATGCGCTGGATCGGCGGACGTCCGGCGCCGATGACTGGGCAGCACTTTCTGACCTACCGCGACGAAGTCGCGAGCGCCGCCGACACGACCTTCTGGATCGCGCGCATCCCGCGCCCGATCCTGCTGGTGCGCGATGCAGCCGACGGCGTCGTGCTGCCGTTCGAGCCCTACATGCTGCTGAGCGCGGCGCGCGCCGAGGGTTCGCTCGTCCCCGAGATTCGCTACGTGCTGCTGCCCAACCCCCGCCCACCGAGCGTCGAGGGACACATCTTTGCCGACAACACGGGGCCGCTGGCCGAGGCGATCGCGTCCTGGCTCGCCGAGCGGGGGCTGTAGGCCTCGGCCATCCCGACTGTGCGCCGCTTGATCTCGCGGTCGAGCCGCTCGACCCGAAATTCGATGCCGATGGTGGCGTGGTCCATGGCTTGGTTCATCGCCGCGCATTGCGAGGCGTGCTTCAGCCCCGCATGCTGTTCGCGCCGGTGAGGCTCTCGGAAGTTCAGGACACGGCACCACCATCCCCGCATCCGCTTGAGTCCGCGCCCGATTTCGCGTAAAGGCCGCCTCCGCGTCCGCTCGACACCCTTGGAGGCACGGACGCGCGGGGCGAGAGCCCCATGGGCCGCCGCGGGCGGCCTTCTTTCATCGAAAGGACCACGAGCATGAGCGCTGTGAAGCAGATTCAGGCCGTGGCGCGCGACCGGGTCGGCAAGGGGGCCGCCCGGGCCGTTCGTCGCCAGGGCCAGATTCCCGCCGTCATCTACGGAGCGGGCCAGCCGCCCCAGGCGATCGCCATCGACTACAACCAGGGCCGGCAGCTGATCTATGCCGGGCACTTCCTGACCACGATCTTCGAGATCGAGGTGGAGGGCCAGACCACCCGCGCCATCCCGCGCGACTACCAGCTCGACCCGGTCAAGGACTTTCCCGTCCACATCGACTTCCTGCGCATCGCGGAAGGCCAGACCATCACGGTCGAGGTGCCGGTGCACTTCGTCAACCAGGACGCCTCGCCGGGCCTGAAGCGCGGCGGCACCCTCAACGTGGTGCGCCACGCGGTCGAGCTCGAAGTGCCGGCGGACGCCATCCCGGAGGCGATCGACGCCGACCTCACCGGCCTCGACATCGGCGATTCCCTGCACATCTCGGCGATCAAGCTGCCGGAAGGGGCGAAGCCCACCATCGAGCGCGACTTCACCGTGGCAACGATCGCCGTGCCGGCGGGGTTCAAGGACGAGGCCGCCGCCCCGGCGCCGGCCGAGCCCGCCAAGGCCTGACGCCCACCGCCGTGACGGCCCCGCGCTCCGGCCACCCGGCCGGAGCGTTCGTCTTTCGAGGTCCGCCATGCGCCTCTTCGTCGGGCTCGGCAACCCGGGCGCGCGCTACGCCCGCAACCGGCACAATGTCGGCTTCATGGTCGTGGACGCGATCGCCCGGGCGCATGCCGCCGCGCCCTGGCGCCGGCGCTTCCTCGGCGAGGCCGCCGAGGCGGCGATCGGCGGCGAGCGCCTCCTGCTCCTGAAGCCGCAGACCTACATGAACGAGTCCGGGCGCTCGGTCGCCGAGGCGCAGCGCTTCTTCAAGGTGCCGCTCGCCGACGTGGTGGTCTTCCACGACGAGCTCGACCTGCCGCCGGCCAAGCTGCGGGTGAAGATCGGCGGCGGCAACGCCGGCCACAACGGCCTGCGCTCGATCACGGCGCAATGCGGCAACGACTACCGGCGCGTCCGCATCGGCATCGGCCATCCGGGCGACAAGGCACTGGTGCACCCGTATGTGCTCAGCGACTTCTTCAAGGCCGAGGAGCCCTGGGTCGAGGACCTGTGCCGGGCCTGCGCCGACAACGCGCCCCTCCTCGCCAAGGGGGAGGACGCGAGTTTCCAGAACAAGGTCCACCTCGCCATGGAAGGCCGCGGCTGGGGCGAGGTGAAGCGGCCGGGGGACCGGGATTGACCTTTGAGGCCGCCGCCACGATATCACGGGAACACGGTTTTCGTGTTTTCGTGCCGCCTCGATGAAGAACGTGACGATCACCCTCGAGGAGGACCTCGTGCGCCGGGCTCGCATCCAGGCGGCGCGCGAAGGCAAGAGCCTGTCCCGCTTCGTCTCGGAGCTGGTGACGAAGCATGTCGGTCGCGAGATGAACCAGCAGGAGGCGATGCGGGCCTTCCTGGCGGGTCCGGCGATGGACCTCACGGACGAGAACGGAAAGGCGCCGTCGCGCGATGAGCTCTACGACTAGCCTCGTCTTCGTCGACACCAACGTCCTGATCTACGCCCGCGACCGCAAGGACCAGGAGAGGCGGGCGCAGGCGCGGACCTGGTTGAGCCTGCTCGGCGATCATCGCTGCGGCCGGCTCAATCTGCAGGTCCTCAACGAGTTCAGCCGGTGGGTCCTGAAGAACGAGAGCCGCCGCCCGCTTGCCGAGGTCCGCGCCGAGGTCGACATGCTGCGCGCCTGGGGCGACACCGTCGTCGGCGACGACGAGGTCGAACTCGCCTGGGCCGTCCGCCGGAAATTCGGGTTCCAGTGGTTCGACTGCCTCCTGGTCGGAGCCGCGCGGTTGCTCGGGTGCACGCACTTCCTCAGCGAGGACCTGACCGAGGGTGCGACCTTCGACACGGTGCGCATCGTTCACCCCTTCCGCACCTCCGCCTCCGCCTTCCTCCAGACGCACTGAGATTTCACCCATGGGCTTCAAGATGGGCATCGTCGGCCTGCCGAACGTCGGCAAGTCGACCCTCTTCAACGCGCTGACGCAGACGGCGGCCGCGCAGGCGGCGAACTATCCATTCTGCACGATCGAGCCCAACGTGGGCGAGGTGGCGGTGCCGGACCCGCGCCTCGACACGCTCGCCCGCATCGGCGGCTCGGCGCAGATCATCCCGACCCGCCTGACCTTCGTCGACATCGCCGGCCTCGTGCGCGGCGCCTCCCGCGGCGAGGGCCTCGGCAACCAGTTCCTCGCGAACATCCGCGAGGTCGACGCCATCGCGCACGTGGTGCGCTGCTTCGAGGATTCCGACGTGACCCACGTCGAGGGCAAGATCGACCCGATCGCCGACATCGAGATCATCGAGACCGAGCTCATGCTCGCCGACCTCGACAGCCTCGAGAAGCGCATCCTCGGCCTCGAGAAGCGGGTCCGCGGCGGCGACAAGGAGGCGAAGGAGGCGCTCGACCTCGTCACCCGCTCCCTCGTCCTCCTGCGCGAGGGGCGCCCGGCCCGCCTCGTCGAACGCAAGCCGGAGGAGGAGCGCGCCTTCGCCATGCTCGGCCTTCTGACCTCGAAGCCGGTCCTCTACGTCTGCAACGTGGAGGAGGCCTCGGCCGAGGCCGGCAACGCCTATTCGGCGCGGGTGTTCGAGCGCGCCCGGCTGGAGGGCGCCAAGGCGGTGGTGGTCTCGGCCAAGATCGAGAGCGAGATCGCCGTCCTGCCGCCGGAGGAGCAGAAGGACTATCTCGACGCGGTCGGCCTGTCCGAGCCCGGCCTCAACCGGGTCATCCGCGCCGGCTACGACCTCCTGGGCCTCATCACCTACTTCACCGTCGGGCCGAAGGAGGCCCGCGCCTGGACGGTCACCAAAGGCACCCGCGCGCCGCAGGCGGCGGGCGTGATCCACACCGACTTCGAGAAGGGCTTCATCAGGGCCGAGACCATCGCCTATCCGGATTACGTCGCCCTCGACGGCGAGGCGGGGGCGCGGGATGCCGGCCGCCTGCGCCTCGAGGGCAAGGAATATCTCGTCCAGGACGGCGACGTGATGCACTTCCGCTTTGCGAACTGAGCCGACCCGCCGGTTCGGTTCAGCGGCCCGGGATCGGCCGGCTCGCGTCGTTGGTCTCGGCCTTCACCACGATCGTGCGCGCGTTCGACGGCGTCTTCACCTCGAAATCGGGCGTGTCGACCGGGGTGATCGCCTGGGTCGCGAAGCCGCTCGGCGGCCGGCCCACGAGCTCGAGCAGGACCACCTGCTCGGTGTGGGGATCGGACGCCTCGCGCAGCTGCACGTCGCTCCAGCCGCCGGTCCGCGCCATGCCCCGGGCTGAGACGACGGCGCTGTCCTTCCCGTACCCCGCACGCACCTCGACCTGCGTCACCTCGAAGACGCGCTCCAGACCGTCGCTGGCCATCGTCCCCTCCCTCAACCGAGAGTAGATGAACACGGCCGCCGCACGGCGTCAACCGGGACCCAGCCATGCTTTGACGGGAGCCGGTCGGCGCGCTTAGAGGATCGCCGACCCACGATCGGACGATCGATGACCCTCGCCTTCGAAGACGTCGTGCCCGGCACCCTCGACACCCCCGGGGCGATCACGGTGACCCGGGACGACATCGTCGCCTTCGGGCGCGCCTACGACCCGCAGCCCTTCCACGTGGACGAGGAGGCGGCGAGGGACACG
>DATLFZ010000566.1:0-16812 GCA_035540795.1 Beijerinckiaceae bacterium
CGAAGCCGGGGCGGCTCCGACGGCTCCCGCTCCTGCCGCACCTGCGCCCGTACAGGCGGCTCCTGCGGCGCCACAGACCGCTCCCGCCGCTCCGGCCGCGCCGCAGACAGCTCCCGCCGCTCCGGCCCCTGCTCCGGCCGCCCCCGCGCCGGACGCGCCGGCCGATGCCGCTCCCGCGCAGACCGCCCCTATGCCGGCGGCGCCCGCGGCGCCCGCGCAGCCGCAGCAATAGGGCGCTTGCGACGCTAGAACGCGGAAGGCCGGGCCGAGCGCCCGGCCTTTTGCCTTTCCGGCCCGCTGGCGTGCGGACGGCTCGGCTCCTAAATTCGGTCACCAACGAGCGCCGGCCATGGACCGGCCTTGCCGGAGGAGCCCTGTTGATCCGATCCCTCGCCCTCGCGGGCCTCCTCGCCTTGTGCGCGCTCCCGGCCGCGGCCAATCCCGCCCCCGCCGCGGGCGAATGGAAGCACGGGCTCTCCCTGATGGACGAGCCCCGCTACCCGCCGGACTTCCGGCATTTCGAGTACGTCGACCCGAACGCGCCGAAGGGCGGCGTGGTCCGGCTCGGGTCGCAAGGGACGTTCGACAACTTCAACCTGGTGGTCGCGGGCCTGCGCGGCGAGCTCGAGGGCCGCATCGGCCTCATCTACGACACCCTGATGACCAACGCCCTCGACGAGGTCGGGACCGAGTACGGCCTGATCGCCGAGGCCGTGCGCCACCCGCCCGATTTCGGCTCGGTCACGTACCGCCTGAACCCGGCGGGGCGCTGGCACGACGGGAAGCCGATCACGCCGGAGGACGTGATCTTCTCCTTCACCGCGCTCAAGGAGAACAGCCCGAGCTACGGCTTCTACTACCGCAACGTCGTCAAGGCGGAGAAGACCGGCGAGCGCGAGGTCACCTTCACCTTCGACGAGAAGAACAACCGCGAGCTGCCGCAGATCGTCGGCCAGATCCCGGTCCTGCCGAAGCACTGGTGGGAGGGCACCGCTCCGGACGGCCGGCCGCGGGACATCCGCCAGACCACCCTCGAGCCGCCCCTCGGCTCTGGCGCCTACCGGCTCGCCCGCTTCGAGGCCGGCCGCACCGCCGTGTACGAGCGCGTGCCGGACTACTGGGCCAAGGACCTGCCGGTGAACGTCGGCAAGAACAACTTCGCCGAGATCCGCAGCGAGTATTTTCGCGACGCCACCGTCATGCTGGAGGCGTTCAAGGGCGACCAACTCGACTTCCGCACCGAGAACGTCGCCCGCAACTGGGCCCTCGCCTACGACTTCCCCGCCTCGCGGGACGGACGGGTCATCCTGGAGGAGTTCCCGGTCCGCTCGCAGGGCGGCATGCAGGCCTTCGTCTTCAACCTGCGCAAGCCCAAGTTCCAGGACGAGCGCGTGCGCCGGGCCTTCAACCTGGCCTTCGCCTTCGAGGACATCAACCGGACCATCTTCTTCGGCCAGTACGAGCGCAACCGGTCCTTCTTCCAGAACACCGAGCTCGCCTCGTCGGGCCTGCCGGAGGGGCTCGAGCGCGAGATCCTGGAGAGCGTGCGCGACAAGGTCCCGCCGCAGGTCTTCAGCGCTCCCTACGAGAACCCGGTCAACGACACCGCGGAGGCGCAGCGGACGAACCTGCGCCGCGCCTTCGAGCTCCTCAAGGAGGCGGGCTTCGAGCTGCGCGGGCGCCAGCTCGTCAACGCGAAGACGAACGAGCCCTTCACGGTCGAGTTCCTGGGCTTCGATCCGACCTTCGAGCGCTACGTCCTGCCCTACCGCACCGTGCTCGAGCGCCTCGGCATGGCCGTGACCCTGCGGGTCGTCGACCCGGCGCAGTACCAGAACCGCCTGCGCAGCTTCGACTACGACGTGGTGACCCACGTCTGGGGCCAGTCCCTGTCGCCCGGCAACGAGCAGCGCAATTACTGGGGCTCCGAGGCGGCGGACCGGCCGGGCTCGCAGAACGTCGCCGGGATCAAGGATCCGGCGATCGACGCCCTGATCGAGCGGCTGATCTTCGCCAAGAACCGGGAGGAGCTCGTGGCCACCACCCGCGCCCTCGACCGGGTGCTGCTGCACCACAACTTCGTCGTGCCGCAATGGACCTACGGCAAGCAGCGCACGGCGCGCTGGAACCGGTTCGGGCGGCCGCAGACGATGCCGCATTACGGCGCCGCCGCCTTCCCGACGATCTGGTGGTGGGACCAGGCCAAGGCCGCCCAGACGGGAGGCCGCTCGTGAGCCGGGGCCTCCATCGGCGCGGGCTCCTCGTCGGCGCCGGGGCGCTCGCCGCCGCGGCGGGGCTGCATCGGCCGGCCCTCGCCAACGCGGGCGAGAGCCACGGCCTGTCGATCTTCGGCGACCTGAAATACGGCCCGGATTTCCGCCACTTCGACTACGTCAATCCGCAGGCGCCGAAGGGCGGCTCGTTCTCGCACCAGATCTCGTCGACCACCGGCAACCAGAACTTCGACACGTTCAACACGCTCAACATCTTCGTCCTGCGCGGCGACGGCGCCGGCGGCATGGGCATGACCTTCGACAGCCTGATGTCCCGCGCCGCCGACGAGCCGGATTCCATGTACGGGCTCGTCGCCCGGGCGGTGCGCTGGAGCGAGGACGGGCTCGTCTACCGCTTCCTCCTGCGCCCGGAGGCCCGTTTCCACGACGGCTCGCGTCTGACCGCCCGCGACGTCGCCTGGTCCTTCACGACGCTGAAGGAGAAGGGCCACCCGCGCATCGCCCAGGCGATCCGGCTCATGGCGGCGGCGGAGGCCGAGGGTGACGACGTGGTCGTCGTCCGCTTCGCCCCGGAGCGCAGCCGCGACCTGCCGCTCGTGGTCGCGGGCCTGCCGATCTTCTCGGAGGCCTACTACCGCACCCGCAACTTCGAGGAGGCGAGCGTCGAGGCGCCGCTCGGGTCCGGCCCCTACAAGGTCGGGCGCTTCGAGATCGGCCGCTTCATCGAGTTCGACCGGGTGCCGGACTACTGGGGCCGGGACCTGCCGGTTTCCGTCGGCCACAGCAATTTCGAGCGCATCCGCTACGAGTATTTTCGCGACCGGCAGGTGGCGTTCGAGGCCTTCAAGGCCGGCGCCTTCACCTTCCGCGAGGAATTCACCTCCCGCATCTGGGCGACCTCCTACGACTTCCCCGCCGTGAAGGACGGGCGCGTCAAGCGCGACACGCTCCCCGACCACACCCCGTCGGGCATGCAGGGCTGGTGGTTCAACCTGCGCCGGGACAAGTTCAAGGACCCGCGGGTGCGCGAGGCGATCGGCCTCGTGTTCGACTTCGAATGGGTCAACCAGAACATCATGTTCGGGGCCTACGAGCGGACGGTCTCGTACTTCGAGAATTCCGAGATGAAGGCGGAGGGCCCGCCCTCCCCCGCCGAGCTGGCGCTCCTCGAACCGTTCCGCGGCAAGCTGCCGGACGAGGTCTTCGGCGAACCCTACGCCCCGCCGAAATCGGACGGCAGCGGCCAGGACCGCAACCTCCTGCGCCGGGCGAACGACCTGTTGCGCGCCGCCGGCCTGAAGCGGGACGGCACCGTGCTGCGCCTGCCGAGCGGCGAGCCGCTCACGATCGAGTTCCTCGACTTCCAGAACTCGCTGCAGCCGCACACGCAGCCCTTCATCCGCAACCTCGGCCTGCTCGGCATCCAGGCGAGCGCCCGCATCGTCGACGCGGCGCAGTACCAGCGCCGCACCGACGAGTTCGACTTCGACGTGACGAGCCGGCGCTATTCGACCGCGCCGACGCCGGGCGAGTACATGCGCCTCGTCTTCGGCTCGCAGGCGGCGGCGACGCGCGGCTCGCCGAACCTCGCCGGCATCGCCCATCCGGCCATCGACGCGCTGCTCGAGCGGATCGCCACCGCCCCGAGCCGGGAGGAACTCAACGTGGCCTGCCGGGCGCTCGACCGGGTGCTGCGGGCCGGGCGCTACTGGGTGCCGATGTGGTTCAAGCCCGAGCACTGGGTCGCCTACTGGGACATGTACCGGCATCCCGACACCCTGCCCCGCTACGGCTACGGCGCCCCGGCGATCTGGTGGTACGACGCCGACAAGGCGCGCAAGATCGGCCGGGCCTGACGATGCTGTCCTACATCGCCCGCCGCCTGCTCCTGATGATCCCGACCCTGTTCGGGATCATGCTGATCTCGTTCACGATCGTGCAGTTCGCCCCGGGCGGACCGGTGGAGCGGGTGCTGGCGCAGCTGCAGGGGGCCGATGCGGGCGCGACCGCGCGCATCACCGGGGCGGGCGGCGACTTCGCCGGCCAGGCGATGCAGCCGGGCCTCGGCGGCGGCGAGGCGACGACCTCCCGCTATCGCGGCGCGCAGGGGCTCGACCCGCAGTTCATCAAGCAGCTCGAGGCGCAGTTCGGCTTCGACCGCCCGGCCCACGAGCGCTTCGTCAAGATGCTGGGGGACTACCTGCGCTTCGATTTCGGCCGCAGCTACTTCCGCGACGTCTCGGTGCTGCAGCTCATCAAGGAGAAGCTGCCGGTCTCGATCACGCTGGGCCTGTGGATGACGCTGATCTCCTACGCGATCTCGATCCCGCTCGGCATCCGCAAGGCGGTGCGCGACGGCTCGACCTTCGATGTGTGGACCTCGGGCGTCGTCATCGTCGGCTACGCCATCCCGGGCTTCCTGTTCGCGATCCTCCTGATCGTGCTCTTCGCCGGCGGCTCCTTCTGGCAGATCTTCCCCCTGCGGGGGCTCACCTCCGAGAACTGGCACGAGCTGACGCTCGGGGGAAAGATCCTCGACTATCTGTGGCACATCACCCTGCCGATCACGGCGATGGCGCTCGGGGCCTTCGCGACGACCACGCTTCTGACCAAGAACTCCTTCCTCGACGAAATCCGCAAGCACTACGTCGTGACGGCGCGGATGAAGGGCCTGGCCGAGCGCCAGGTCCTCTACGGCCACGTCTTCCGCAACGCCATGCTCATCGTCGTGGCGGGTTTTCCGGGCGCCTTCATCAGCGCCTTCTTCGCCGGCTCGCTTCTCATCGAGACGATCTTCTCCCTCGACGGGCTCGGCCTCCTCTCCTTCGAGGCGATCGTGAACCGGGACTACCCGGTCGTGTTCGCGAACCTCTACATCTTCTCGCTGCTCGGCCTCGTGGTCGGGCTCATCTCCGACCTCACCTACACCTGGATCGATCCGCGGATCGATTTCGAGACCCGGGAGACGTGAGGATGGCGCGGCAGCGGCCGGTCGCGGGAGGCGCGTCGTGAACGACGTCCCGAAGACGCCGAACTACGAGCAGGTCCCGGTCGCCTCGCCGGGCGCCGCGTCGATCCCGGTGCCGCCGCCCCTGCCCCGGCAGGGCTACATCCGTCTCACCCCGATCAACCGGCGCCGGCTGCAGAACTTCAAGGCCAACCGGCGCGGCTACTGGTCCTTCTGGATCTTCCTCGTCCTGTTCGTGGGCAGCCTGTTCGCCGAGTTCATCGCCAACGACAAGCCGATCGTCGTCCACTACAAGGGCGAGTGGCTGTTCCCGGTCTTCGTGCACTACCCCGAGGAGCGCTTCGGCGGCTTCCTGGCGCAGACCGACTACCGCGACCCCGTCATCCGCCGGGAGATCGAGGAGAACGGCTGGGCGGTGTGGCCCCCGATCCGCTTCTCCTACCGGACCCACAACCTCGACCTGCCGGTGCCGGCCCCGGCGCCGCCGACCTGGCGCCTGTCCGACGAGCAGTGCCGGCCGATCGCCGAGCGCCATGGCGGCACCGGCTGCCGCGACATCGAGTGGAACTGGCTCGGCACCGACGACCAGGGCCGCGACGTGGTCGCGCGGCTCATCTACGGCTTCCGCATCTCGGTCCTGTTCGGGCTGATCCTCGCCGGCTTCTCCTCGATCATCGGCATCCTGGCCGGCGCCGTGCAGGGCTATTTCGGCGGCTGGACCGACCTCGTCTTCCAGCGGGTGATCGAGATCTGGACGGCGATCCCGTCGCTCTACCTGTTGATCATCATCTCCTCGATCATCACCCCGAGCTTCTTCGTGCTGCTCGGGATCCTGCTCCTGTTCTCCTGGGTGGCCCTGGTGGGCGTGGTGCGGGCCGAGTTCCTGCGGGCGCGCAACTTCGAATACGTGCGCGCCGCCCGGGCGCTCGGCCTCTCGAACGCGACCATCATGTTCAAGCACCTGTTGCCGAACGCGATGGTGGCGACGCTGACCTTCCTGCCCTTCATCCTCAACGGCTCGATCACCACGCTCACCTCCCTCGACTTCCTGGGCTTCGGCCTGCCGCCCGGCTCGCCCTCGCTCGGCGAGCTCCTCGCCCAGGCCAAGGCCAACCTGCAGGCGCCCTGGCTCGGCCTCACCGGATTCTTCGTGATCGCCACCATGCTGAGCCTCCTGATCTTCGTCGGCGAGGCCGTGCGCGACGCCTTCGATCCGCGGAAGACTTTTGCGTAGATTGAAGAGGGACATTGCGGATGCGCCCCATGGCATCGCTCGCTGACCTGCTCGACCTCTCGCCCTCGGACAAAGACGTCGCCGAACGCCTCCATGCGTCGGAGGAAGAAGTCCGCCATTGGCGCCTGGCCCGCGCGGTTCCCGAAGACCGCGTCAAAGGCTTGATCGAATGGGCCCTCCTACGGGGGCACCTGGATGAGGTGGCACAGGTCGCCACCGCGACGGCCCCTCACTATTCGGAAGCAGCCGCGCTCCTCCGCGACCTGGGGACGTCACGCGAAGAGATCCAGCGTGATGCGGAACTCCCCATCACGCGGATCCTCGAGGAGATGCGAGAACACCGGGTCTTCGCCGGAGATCCGGTCGCTCGCGTCCGCGCAATCCGGGCTGATTGGGATCGGCGCGACGAGCTTCATGACCGGATCAGAGCTGGCAAGGATGATTGAGTCGCCCGTCTATATCGACGCGAACGTCTTCATCTACGCGATGGAATCCGAGGGCGAGCTTGGAATGCTCGCACGGCGCTGGTTGATGCAGGCCGACCGCGGGCGGATCAGGGCAGTAACAAGTGAACTCACGATCATCGAAGTGCTGCCGCATCCCCTGTCGGCGAAGAACGACATCCTGGTCGGGGGTTATCGCCGTCTCTTGAGCGACCGGCCTACGCTTCGGGTGTCGCCCGTCAGTTCGGACCTGCTCTTCCGCGCTGCCGAACTCCGTGCAGACCTCAAGAGCGAGACACCCGACGCGATCCACCTCGCGACGGCACTCGGCGAGGGCTGCGTCCGTTTTCTCACGAACGACACGAGGCTCAAGTTGCCGCCGGAAATCGCCCGTTGTGAGCTCGCGGACGTGATGGCTCTCGACCCATGACCGAACCCCTCCTCTCCGTCCGGGACCTCTCCGTGGCCTTCCGTCAGGCGGGGCAGGAGACGCTCGCGGTGGACCGGGTGTCGTTCGACATCGGGCCGGGCGAGACCGTCGCGCTCGTCGGCGAGTCGGGCTCGGGCAAGTCGGTGACGGCGCTCTCCGTGCTGAAGCTGCTGCCCTATCCGTCGGCGCACCACCCCTCCGGCAGCGTGCTGTTCAAAGGCCAGGACCTCATCGCCACGCCCGAGAACGATATGCGCAAGGTGCGCGGCAACGCCATCACCATGGTTTTTCAGGAGCCGATGACCTCCCTCAACCCGCTGCACACGATCGAGCAGCAGGTCGGCGAGATCCTGAAGCTCCATCGCGGCCTGTCGGAAGCCCAGGCGCGGGAGCGCACCCTCGAGCTTCTGCACCTCGTCGGCATCCGCGAGGCCGCGGGCCGCCTCGGCGCCTTCCCGCACCAACTCTCCGGCGGCCAGCGCCAGCGGGTCATGATCGCCATGGCGCTGGCCAACGAGCCCGACCTCTTCATCGCCGACGAGCCGACCACCGCCCTCGACGTCACCGTGCAGGCGCAGATCCTGAAGCTGCTCGCCGAGCTGAAGAGCCGGCTCGGCATGGCCATGCTGTTCATCACCCACGACCTCGGCATCGTGCGCAAGGTGGCCGACCGGGTCTGCGTGATGCTCAAGGGGCAGATCGTCGAGCAGGGCCCGGTCGCGAGCGTGTTCGAACGACCGCAACACGAGTACACGAAGCGCCTCCTCGCGGCGGAGCCGAAGGGCCGGCCCGAGCCGGTCCCGACCCGGGCGCCGATCGTCGTCGAGGCGGGGCCGATCAAGGTGTGGTTCCCCATCCGGCGCGGCTTCCTGCGCCGCACGGTCGGACACGTGAAGGCGGTCGACGGCGTCTCGGTCACCATCCGCGAAGGCGAGACCGTCGGCATCGTCGGCGAATCCGGCTCCGGCAAGACCACCCTCGGCCTCGCGCTCCTGCGGCTCGTGTCGAGCGAGGGACCCATCGTCTTCCTCGGCAAGCGCCTCGACGGCCTGCGCTCGCGGCAGCTGCGGCCGATGCGCAAGAACATGCAGGTCGTGTTCCAGGACCCCTACGGCTCGCTCTCGCCGCGCCTGTCCGTGGCCGAGATCGTCGAGGAGGGCCTCCTGGTCCAGGATCGCGGCCTCTCCCTGCAGCAGCGCCGGGAGATCGTGGCCCGGGCGCTCCACGACGTCGGGCTCGACCCGAGCACCATGGACCGCTACCCGCACGAGTTCTCCGGCGGGCAGCGCCAGCGCATCGCCATCGCCCGGGCGATGGCCCTCGAGCCGCAATTCGTGATGCTCGACGAGCCGACCTCGGCCCTCGACATGTCCGTGCAGGCGCAGATCGTCGATCTCCTGCGCGACCTGCAGCAGCGGCGCAAGCTCGCCTACATGTTCATCAGCCACGATCTCAAGGTCGTGCGGGCGCTCGCCAACCACGTCGTCGTCATGCAGGACGGCAAGGTCGTCGAGGAGGGCCCGTCCGACCAGATCTTCGACCGGCCCCGCACCGACTACACCCGCGCCCTGTTCGCCGCCGCCTTCAACCTCGAAGCGGCGGAGACGGGCGTGGTGCGCGAATGAGCCGCCCGTGCCGCGCGCGCTCCTGATCGTCCTCGACTCGGTCGGGATCGGCGGAGCCGAAGACGCCGAAGCCTACGGCGACGCGGGCGCCGACACGATCGGCCACATCGCCGAGGCCTGCGCCCGCGGCGAAGGCGACCGGACCGGGCTGCGCGAAGGACCCCTCCATTTGCCGAACCTGGTCGCGCTGGGGCTCGGCCGGGCGGCCGAGGCCTCGACCGGGCGGCTGCCGCCGAACCTCGACGGCTTCGGCGCGCCGGCCGGCGCCTGGGGCTACGGCGTCGAGACCGCGGCCGGCAAGGACACCCCGTCCGGCCACTGGGAGATCGCCGGGTACCCGGCCCGGGAGGGCTGGGGCCGCTTTCCGGACGCCCGTCCGGCCTTTCCGCCGGCGCTGACCGCGGCCCTCGTGCGCGAGGCGGGCCTGCCCGGGATTCTCGGCGACCGGCACGCCTCCGGGACCGCGATCATCGAGGAGCTCGGCGCCGAGCACATGCGGAGCGGCAAGCCGATCTGCTACACCTCCGTCGACAGCGTCTTTCAGATCGCCGCCCACGAGGAGACATTCGGGCGCGAGCGCCTGTACGAGGTGTGCCGCGTCGCGCGGCGCCTGTGCGACCCCTACCGGATCGGCCGGGTGATCGCCCGGCCCTTCGTTGGGGCCCCCGATACCGGCTTCACCCGCACCCCCCACCGCAAGGACTTTTCGTCCGCGCCCCCGGGCGAGACGATCCTGGACCGCGCCGCCGAGGCGGGGCGAGCGATCGTGACGGTCGGCAAGATCGGCGACATCTTCGGCCACCGGGCGACCGGGACCGAGCTCAAGCCGCACGGCAACGATGCCTGCCTCGACGCGGCGCTGTCGAGCCTACGCGACCTCCCCGACGGCGGCCTCGTCTTCGCGAACCTCGTCGATTTCGACACCGAATGGGGCCACCGCCGGGACGTGCCCGGCTACGCCGCCGCCCTCGAAGCCTTCGACCGCCGGGTGCCGGAGGTCTGGGCGGCGCTGCGGCCGGGCGACCTCGCCCTGATCACCGCCGACCACGGCAACGACCCGACCTGGCGCGGCACCGACCACACCCGGGAGCACGTGCCGATCCTCGCCTTCGGGCCAGGGATCAAGGGCCGGCCGATCGGCCGGCGCGAGACCTTCGCCGATATCGGCGCCACCATCGCGGCCCATCTCGACCTGCCGCGCCTGCCCTTCGGCACGCCGTTCCTCTGACGGCCTCGCCTCCGGCGGCCGGGACCTGTAAGCTCGGCCGGGCCGGTCGGGTCGGGGAAGGCCCCCCTGGTCGACCCGGGCGACCCGCAGACGCCTCACCTTTCCGACCCGGATGCGGACCGGCGCTCACTCCATGATCTGGCCGCCGTCGTAGGCGGAGGCGATCCGCCCGAGGGCGGCGCGGAGCGCGTCGTCGCCCGCGTCGCTCCCCAGGAGCCGGCGGACCAGCTCCGTTTCCTGCGGCAGGCGGGCCAGGAAGGCGCCGACAAGGGCGCGGGCGAGGGCGTGGTCCGGATGGTCCGGGTTCTCGGGGGCGCGGCCGTAGGCGTAGAGGTGGGGCACGACGCCCCAATCCGCCGGCTCGGCCGGGAAGCGGGCGGCGAGGCCCGCCGCCTCCTCGGCGACGTAGAAGCGGTTGAGCCGGTCGAAGAAGGCGAAGCGGTAGCCGTTTTCCGTCAGGATCGGCTCCCATTCGCCGTGGGCGGGCTCCATCGACCCCGGCGCCACCGCCTCGACGACCACCACCCGCGGCCGCCAGCGCCAGTCGGCACCGGCGAGCACCTCCGCCTCGGCCCCCTCCACGTCGATCTTGAGGAAGGCGTAGTCGCGGGGGACGTCGTGCCGGGCGTACAGCGCCGCGAGGGTCGTCACGGGGAGCCGCGTCTCGCGAAAGCCGGCGCCGAAGGCGGCGGCGCCCCGGGCCTGCTCGGGCCGGGTGGTGGAAAAGCCGTGCAGGCGCTCGACCTCGTAGAAGGCGCCCTCCCCCGCGGCCGCGCCGACGAGCGTCCGCTCGGTCGCGTCCCGGGGCCGCACATGGGCGTAGAGCTCGGCGAGGGCCGCCTGCGGCTCGACCGCGAGGCCGCGCCAGCCCTGGAGGTAGAACCAGAACGACACGTTGTCGGCGACAGGGTGGCCCGCCCCCACGTCCACGTAGAAGCCGTCCCGCAGCCCGGCGAAGACTTTTGCGAGATGATAGTCCTCCATGTTCTGGGCGTAGGACAGGTCCATCCGAATCTCTCCCGAGCGTGGCTGCAGAATATGCGCCGGCGCACAGAAACTCGCACCCGTTCCGCGCATTGGTTCCGGGTCCACCCGAGCGGGGGAGGAGGACCATGCGCAAAGCGCTCGCCGTCATCGTCGGCCTGTTCCTGTCCGGGGCTGCCGTCGCCGAGACCGCGGCCCGGGCCGAGCCCGGCACGGCCGGGCAGGCGGCCATGCGGGAGAACGTCGAGGCCTTGATGCGGGAATGGTCCGAGGACCTCGCCTACGCGTATCTCGAGAGCTGGTCGTCCGACAACGCCACCGCCCTCTCTGCGGTCGCGGAGGTCTTCGGTAGCAAGGTGAGCTTCTTCGGCCGCTCCGTCGCCCGGGAGGCGGTCCACCGGGAGAAGCGGGCCTTCGCCCGGCGCTGGCCGGTCCGCAGCTACGAGCACCGGCCCGAAACGCTGACCATCGACTGCTCGGCCGAACAAAAGGCCTGCCTCGTGCGCTCGGTGATCGAGTGGAAGGCGGAAAACCCGGCCCGGGGCACCCGGGCGGCCGGCACCGCCACCTTCGAGCTCGGCATCGGCTTCGCCGGCGCGAAGCCCGAGGTGCTGCACGAGGCCGGCGAGGTCGTGCGCGCCCCGGACCGGAGCGCGACCCGCGACGAGCCGCGCCGCTGGGCCTGGGCCCGCCTCGACGGGGCCGACTAGACCCCGAACTCGGCGCGCAGCCGTGCCCCGTGCTCGTCGCGGGCGGGGACGGAGCCGAAAGCCGGCATCGCGCCGTCGAAGATCATGCCGGGCGCGAGCATGCGCACCGGCCCGGCCGGCGTCTCGACCTCGATCAGGCGGTTCTGGGGGTGGTGCTTCAGGTCCTCCAGGGTGCTGACCCGGCCGTAGGCGATGCGGGCCGCTTCGAGCCGTTCGATGATCGCTTCCCGCGGCGCACGCCCGAAAACCTCCCGGACGATCGCGTCGAGGGCCGGGCGGTTCGCCACCCGCTTCGGGTTCGTCGCGAAGCGCCCGTCGGTCGCGAGCTCGGGTCGGCCGAGGACGCGCTCGCAGAGCGCCGTCCATTCGGTCTCGTTCTGGATCGAGAACAGGACCGCCTTGCCGTCGCCGCAGGGATAGTCGCCGTAAGGGGCGATGGTCGGGTGGTTGAGGCCGCAGCGGGCCGGCTCGTGGCCGCCGTAGACGTATTGCAGGTACGGCACGTTCATCCAGTCGGCGAGCGCATGGTAGAGGGAGACGGCGACGTGCCGGCCCTCCCCCGTGCGCCCGCGCCCGATCAGCGCGCGCAGGATGCCCTGGAAGGCGGTCATGCCGGCGGCGATGTCGCACACAGACACGCCGACCCGGGCGGGTCCCGCCTCGTTGCCGGTGATCGAGGCGAGGCCGCTCTCCGCCTGGACCAGGAGGTCGTAGGCCTTGAGGTCGCGGTAGGGCCCCTCGTCGCCGTAGCCCGAGATCGAGCAGGTGACGAGGCGCGGGTGGCGCGCCCGCAGCGCCTCGGGGCCGAAGCCGAGCCGGTCGATGGCGCCGGGCGCAAGGTTCTGGATGAACACGTCGGCCTGCGCCACCATGGCGGCGAGGAGCGCCCGGTCGGTTTCCGCGCGCAGGTCGAGGCAGATCGATTCCTTGCCCCGGTTGAGCCACACGAAATAGGCGCTCTCGCCGGCGACGTAGCCGTCGTAGCGGCGGGCGAAGTCGCCCTCCGGGCGCTCGACCTTGATCACCCGGGCGCCGGCATCGGCGAGGCGCCCGGAGGCGTAGGGCGCGGCGACGGCCTGCTCGACCGTCACCACCAGGATGCCGTCGAGGTCGCCCACCTCAGTCGAGGCCGCGCACCAGCGACGTCTTCGGCACGAGCCGCTTCTGGATCACGAGGACCAGGAGGCCGGCGGCGAGGCCGAGGGCGTCCGACCACAGGCCGCCCTTGATCATGCCGAGCGCCGCCAGGAACAGAAGGACCCGCAGGACCGGGTTCAGGAGGCCGAAGAAGTAGCCCTGCACCGCGCACGAGAGCAGGAAGATGCCGATCGAGGCGGTGACGAAGACGTGCAGGATCTCGAGCCAGGTGCCCTGCATGAGCATGGCTTCGCTGTAGAAGAACATGAACGGCACGATGAAGGCGGCGAGCCCGATCTTGAAGCTCTCGACCGACGTTCGCATCGGTTCGGAGCCGGCGAGCGCCGCCCCCGCATAGGCCGCGAGCGCCACCGGCGGCGTGATCGCCGACATCACCGCGAAGTAGAAGATGAAGAAATGGGCGACCAGCGGCTGGATGCCGAGCTGGATCAGACCCGGCGCCACCACCGAGGCCGCGACCGCGTAGGCCGCGGTCGTCGGCATGCCCATGCCGAGCACGATGGCGATGCACATGGCGAAGAACAGGGCGAGCAGCTGGTTCTGCTCGGCGATGGCGAGGAGGAGCGACGAGAAGCGCGTGCCGACGCCGGTGAGCGCGATGACGCCGACGATGATGCCGGCGCAGGCGCAGACGGCGATCAGCTGGATCGACATCTTGGCCGCCATCTCGAAGGCGCGCAGGATCTGGCGCGGCCCCATCCAGTTCGGGGTGAGCCAGCTCACCACGGCGGCGGCGATCATGGCGAGCGTGCCGGCCCGGATCACCGAGTAGCCCGAGAACAGGGCGTAGACCAGGATGATCACCGGGATGAACAGGTAGACCTGCTTGGCGAGCTCCCGGAAGACCGGCAGCTCGTTGGCCGGCAGGCCGCGCATGTTGTTCTTCTGCGCCTCGAGATCGACCATGAAGTAGATCGACAGGAAGTACAGGATCGACGGGATGATCGCCGCGACGACGATCTGCGTGTACGGGATGCCGGTGATCTCGGCCATGATGAAGGCGCCGGCGCCCATGATCGGCGGCATGATCTGCCCGCCGGACGAGGCGCCCGCCTCGACGGCCGCCGCGGTCTGCGGCTTGTAGCCGACCCGCTTCATAAGCGGGATGGTGAGCGATCCGGTCGCCACCACGTTGCCCGCGGAGGTGCCGTTGATGGTGCCCATCAGGCCGGAGGCGAACACCGCCACCTTGGCCGGGCCGCCGCGGGCGCGCCCCGCCGCCGCGAAGGCGAAGTTGACGAAGTAGTCGCCGACCTTCGACGCCTGCAGGAAGGCCGCGAAGGTGACGAACAGGATGATGTAGGTCGACGAGATCGCGGTGGTCGGGCCGAGGATGCCCTGGTCGGTGTAGATGTAGGTGAAGAAGCGCGGCGCCGTGTAGCCGCGGTGCTGCAGGAAGCCGGGCAGATAGGGCCCGACGAAGCTGTAGAGGATGAAGATGCCGGCGATGACGACGAGGGCGAGGCCGGCGACGCGGCGGGTCACTTCGAGGATCAGGAGCACGCCGACGAGGGCCGCCCAGTAGTCCGCCGGCTGGGCGAGCGCCGTGCCGGCGCGCATGCGCAGGGCGCCGACGTTGAAGATGATATAGAGGCAGACCGCGATCGAGGCGATGCCTAGGAGCACGTCGGCCCAGTGCAGCCCCTCGCGCGGCCGGTCGCGGAAGAACCAGCCAGAGCCGATTGCCACGAGCGTGCCGACGAGGAGCGGCACGCCGAACGTGCGGAACACGAACGGGTCCGGCATGGCGACGTCGGCGACCGCCCAGGCGAGCCAGGCATAGGCCACCATGGCGAAGCCCCACAGGATGCCGGCCGCGGCGACGACGAGGAACGGCCATTCCAGGCGGCCGACGTGGAACTCGGCCCCGCCGCGAACGGGGGCCGGCGGGGGCAGCACGCTCGGCGCGAACAGGAGGAAGGCGATGGCGAGGCCGCCGGCGACGTGGATCAGGCGGTAGGTCCAGGTCTCGAGCGGGTAGAAGTTCATCACGAGGATGTGGAACAGGGTGTAGGCGATGCAGAGCGCCACCACGGTGAGGCCGAGGGCGCCGCCGAACTCGCGCTGGTTCGCGGCGAGCGGCTCCACGTCCACCCCCTGGGCCAGGATCTGCCCGGCGGGCTCGGCCTTCACCACGCGCGGGTCGATCGTGTCCTGCGCCTGCGTCATCGTCCCCTCCCCTCGTCTTCTTATGCGAAGGCGGCCGGGGATGCCGGCCGCCTCGCGATCGTCGGGCCGTTCCTCAGCCCCTCAGTTCCTTGGGGACCTTGTAACCCTTCTCCTCCAGGTACTTCACCGCGCCGGGGTGGTACGGAAGGAAGGTGTTCTTGTCCCAGTTGTCGATCGTCGTCTCGGAGGCCGAGGCGTGGATCTTCTTCATGCGGTCGTTGTTCTCGAGCACGAGCTTGGTGATCTCGTAGGCGAGGCTCTCCGGCAGGTCCTTGTGGGCGACCGCGAAGTTCCACAGCGACACGGTCGGCTGCTCGTAGGCGTGGCCCTGGTACATGTTGGACGGGATCGTGAAGGGCGCGAGCTCCGGGTTCGCCTTGAGGATCTTCTGCTGCTCGTCGGGGGTGAAGCCGAACATCAGCACGTCGCCCTCCGCGGCGAGCTGGGCGAAGGCCGAGATCGGCACGCCGGCCGCGAAGGCGAAGGCGTCGATGAGGCCGTCCTTGAGCTGGCTCGCCGCGTCCGCCGCGCCGGCGTAGCTCACGTTCGCCTTCACGCCGAGCTGCTGGAAGAAGCGCGGCCAGTAGGTGCCGGGGGTGCCGCCGGCCGGGCCGACGCCGACCCGCTTGCCGTTGAGCTCGGACACCGACTTGATGCCGGAGCGCTTGTTGACGATGACCTGGAACGGGGTCTGGTACATCGGGAACAGGGCGCGCAGGCTGTCGTGCTTCACGCCGGGGGCGAGCTGGCTCTTGCCGACCCAGGCCTCGTAGGCCGGGCCCATGGTGACGAGGCCGATCTGGTGGTCGCCGGTATGGACGAGGGTGGCGTTCTGGACCGGGCCGCCGGTGACCTCGCCCGAGGCGCGGATGCCGAGCTTCTCCGAGATGAAGCTCGCGAGACCGTTGCCGTAGATGAAGTAGGTGCCGCCCTGACTGGCGGTGCCGATGGTCAGGCTCGTCGGCCAGCCCTTCCGGTCCTGGGCGATGGCGGCGCCGGCGAGCGCCACGGTCGCGGCGACCGCCGCGATGACGAATTTCCGCATTAGGCTTTCCTCCTGGTTATCGATCCCGCGCCGCCTATCGGGAGACGGACTGCGGGCGCAATACGCATTTATACGAGTTCCCGCGCTCGCTCAAAGCAGGTCGCCGTCATGACCGCGCGGGCGCCGCTCGCGGCCTGCGCCCGGACGGCCCCCTCCCCGCGCTCGATGGTGATCGAGAGGGGCTCGCCGACGATGAGGGGGGACAGCCCGCGGAAGGAGAACGAGGCGGGCTCCCCCTCCCGCGCGGCCTCCCGGAGGAGGAGCGTGGCGATCAGCGGCCCGTGCACGACGAGGCCCGCATAGCCCTCCACTTCGCGGGCATAGGCCTGGTCGTAATGGATGCGGTGGCCGTTGAAGGTCAGCGCCGAGTAGCGGAACAGCAGCACCGGATCCGGGGTCAGGGTGCGCGCGACCGTGCCGCCGGGCTCGGCGGCGGGGGGAGGCGGCTGCGGCGCGCCCGGCTTCGGGTCCTCGCGGTAGACGAGGACTTGGCGCTCGGTGACGCGGGCCGCGCCGTCCTGGACGTACCGGTGCTCCAGGGTGAGGAAGAGGAGCGGGCCCGACCGGCCCTCCTTGAAGTCGAT
>DATLFZ010000567.1:0-5303 GCA_035540795.1 Beijerinckiaceae bacterium
TGTTCTACCTGCTCGGCCAGCACCAGATCGACTACGCGCGGCTGATGGCGGCGGCGAGGCACCTCTCCACCACCGCCGGTTGCTCCTCGATGAAGCCTGCGATCATCCCTTCAACCCGCCTTCGGTGAGGCCCGACCGGTAGATGCGCTGGATCACCGCGAACGGCACCGCGATCGGAATACTGAGCAGCACCGCCGCCGCCATCAGCCGCGCGTAGTCGATCTGGTGCTGGCCGAGCAGGTAGAACATCAGCACCGGCGCGGTCTGGGCCCGCTCGGTCGTCGTGTACAGAAGGGCGAAGATGTATTCCTGCCAGGACAGCACGAAGGAGAACACCCCGGCGGTGACGACGCCGGGCGCAGCGATCGGCAGGATCACCTTGCCCATCACCTGCAGCTCGGTGCAGCCGTCGACCCGGGCCGCCTCCTCGATCTCGACCGGGATGCCGCGCAACGACGTCGCGACCATCCAGGTGCAGATCGGCAGCGTCACCGAAAGATAGGCGAAGACGAGGCCGCTCAACGTGTTCAGGAGGCCGACATATTGCAGGATGATGTAGAAGGGGACGAAGAACACCATCGGGGGGAAGAACTGCGAAGCGAGGATTCCGATGAGCACGGGGCGCCCGCCGCCGCGTACGAGCCGGGTCAGACCGTAGGCCGCGGGCACCGCCAGCACGAGGCTCAGCGCCGTCACGACCACTGCAACGATGGTGCTGTTGAGCAGTGACCGCAGGAACCGCGGGTCGGACAGGATGGCCCCGTAGTTCTCGAGCGTCGCCGCGCGGGGGATCCAGCGCACCGGGAAGGTGATCACGTCGGCGACCGGCTTGATGCTGGTGACGAACATCCAGGCGTACGGGAACAGCACGAAGATCGTCGTCGCGACGAGGACGGCGTGCGCGGCCAGGAGGATCGGGCGCGACGGGTTCATGGACCGCGCCCGCTCTGCACCGGATCGGCCACGCGCAGGTAGAGCAGGGTGACGACCAGGATGACAAGGAAGAGGAGGAGCGAGGCCGCCGCGGCCATGCCGAAGTTGAAGGTGTCGAAGGCGACCTTGTAGATATAGAGGCCGATGACCTCGGTAGCCCGCAGGGGCCCGCCGCCGGTCATGATGATGGCGAGGGTGAAGGCGTTGAAGGCCCAGATCGCCGAGAGCAGCACGGCAGTGGCAATCGAGGGCGCCAGCATCGGGACGATGACGAAACGCAGCGTCTGCACCCGGCTCGCCCCGTCGATGCGCGCCGCTTCCAGGAGCTCCCTCGGGATCGTCTGCAGGCCCGTGAACAGGGTGATGGTCACGAGCGGGAAGAACTTCCAGGTGTTGGCGAGGATGAGCGAGACCTGGGCGAGGCCGGGATAGCCGAGCCAGGCGATCGGACGCTCGATCAGGTTCAGCCGCAGGAGCAGGTCGTTCAGGACGCCGAGCTCCGGGTGGTAGAGCCACAGGAACACGATCGCCACGACGACGAAGGACGACACCCACGGCACCATGACGATGCCGTTGTAGAAGGCGCGCAGGCTCGTCACCGTGTTGAGGGCGAGCGCCACCGCCATGCCCAGCGCGAGCTGCAGGCTCACGTTGCCGACGACCCAGATCGCCGTGACGGTGACGGCGTTCCAGAACGCCGGCGCGTCGACGAGCGCGACGAAGTTCGAGGCCCCGGCGAACCGCCAGGAGTCAGCCATCGCGTCGTAGCGCCAGAAGGCGAGCGCGGCGTTGTAGAGGGCCGGCAGCAGCACCGCCCCGGCGAGGACGACGAGCAGCGGCGCCGCAAACAAATAGCCCTTCAGCGTCGGGCCGAGGGGGCGCACGGATCAGACCGCGATCGGCTGCCAGCCGCCGGTCCGCGCCGAGGCGTAGGCCGCGTCCATGATCCGGTTCACCACCACCCCGTCCTCGAAGGTCACCTTCGGCCGGGCGCCGGTCCGGACGCACTCCACGAAATGGCGGATCTGGTCGTAGTAGCCGTAGCGCCAGTACTCGTCGACGGTCGGGAAGAGCCAGCCGCGATCGCTCTCGACCTTCTCGCTGAAGTAGCGCTGCGTCTGCCGGCGGGCGAAGACCTTGATCGGCTGCGTCAGCCCCGAACGGTCGTACGTGATCATGCCGTCCTCGCCCGAGATCTCGAGCGTGACCTGCATGCCGCCGCGCTGGATCCACGACGCCTCGCACTGGCCGAGCGCGCCGCCCGGGTAGCGCATGAGCGCCAGCACCACGTCCTCGCAATCGGTGTCGTGGTGGAGGGTCGGCGCGTGGCAGAGCACCGCCTCCGGCGTCTCGCCGAGGATGGCGTTGATGACCGCGATCAGGTGGCAGCCCATGTCGATGAGGGCGCCGCCGCCCGATTCCGCCTTCTTCCAGAACCAGGGCGAGTGCGGCCCGAAATGGGCCTCCCGCCCGCGGATCCACAGCGGCCGGCCGATCGTCCCCTGCGCGACGATGTCCAGGATCTCGCGGAAATCCGGCGCGTAGATCATGTTCTCGCCGTAGGCGTGGATCACGCCGGCGTTTTTCACCGCGGCGAACATGCGCTTGGCCTCGTCCTCGGTGAGGCCGAGCGGCTTTTCGCACAGGACGTGCTTGCCGGCTGCCGCGGCGAGCTCGACGAATTCGAGATGCCGGTTGTTGGGCAGGCAGACGTCGACCGCGTCGAAGCCGGGACCCGCCATCAGCGCGTCCCAGCTCGTCGCCGCGTGGCCGATGCCGGTGCGCGCCGCGAAGGCGTCCGCCTTCGCCTGGTCGCGACCCAGCACCGAGACCACCTTCGCCCCTTCGAGCCTCGCGTAGACCTGGGCCCGGAACTCGGCGATGAAGCCGGTCCCGAGCATGGCGACGCGCACCGGTGCCGCGGCCATCGCTCAGCCGACGATGGCGTCGATGCGCCGGCTCGCCTCGGCGGCGGCGGCGTCCGCCGTCGCGCGGCCGCCCAGGACCTGCTGGACCGCGTCGCCGACCACGTCCGCGATTTCCGTGAACTTGTCGGTCACGGTGAACGGCACCGCGTGCGGCACGGCGGCGAGCCAGGGCTGGTATTCGGGGGTGTGGAAGCGCGGATCCTGCGCCGCCGACTTGCGGGCCGGCAGCGTGACCACGCTCTTCGCCATGTTCTCCGGCCGCAGCAGGTACTCGACGAAGCGGAAGGTCTCCTCCTGGTTCTTCCCGCCCCGGAACATGGCGTAGTACCAGGAGGAGGTCAGGAAGCGCGGGCTCTTGCCGGCGGCGGGCGGCAGCTGGGCGACTGCCCATTTCAGGTTCGGCGCCTGCTCGCGCAGGGTGCCCATCCGCCACGGGCCGTCGATGATCATCGACACGCGGCCGGCCATGAACAGCTGGTTGACCTCGTTGAGGCCGTTCGCCATCGCTGAGGGCTGAGCCGCCTTATGCTTGACCAGAAGGTCGGTGTAGAAGCGCAGCGCCTCGACCGCCTCGGGCTGGGCGAAGGCCGAGCGCTTGCCGTCCGGCGTCAACAGGTCGCCGTGGTGGGCGTAGAGGAAGTTGATGAAGCGGCTGATCAGGCTCGGATCCTTCGCGCCGATCAGGCCCCAGCCGTAGACCCCGTCGCCGGTGAGCTTCTTCGCCGTCTCGGCGAGCTGGTCCATGGTGGCCGGGAAGTTGGTGATGCCCGCCTTCTGGAAATGGTCGGTGTTGTAGTAGACGAGCCACGGGTCGATCCGGTCCGGCACGGCGAAGACGCGCTCGCCGAGCTTCGCCCCGCGCCAGGGCTCCTCGTACCAGTCGGCCCGGTCGAGCTTCCCCACCTGCTGCGTGATGTCGAGGAGGAGGCCGGGCGCCGCCATTTCGGGCACCCAGCGCCCGTCCATGTAGGCGACGTCCGGCGGATCGCCGGCGCGGGCGGAGACGACGAGGCGCTGGCGCAGCACCGGGAAGGGCAGCGAGATCAGCTCGATCTTCACGTTCGGGTTCTGGGCCTCGTAGGCCCGGAAGATGCCGGTGACCGCCTGCTCCTGCTGCTTGCTGTCCCAGGCTGGGTAGGCGATGCGGATCGTGGTCTGGGCCTGGGCGAGGGCGGGCTTCGCCAGGCCGAGGGCGGCGAGGCCCCCGAGAGCGGTGCGACGGGTCAGGCCGGTCATGTGGTCCTCCTCCGGTTGTTCAGCTGGCCTCCGGTCGGGCGACCGGTGGCACGTAGGTCTCGAGCTCGGGATCGGGCAGCGCGATGGTCCGGCCGAGCTCGGCCGAGCGGTAGAGCGCCATCAGCATCTCGACGACGGCCACGCCGTCGTGGAAGGTCTCGTCGGGCATCGCCCGGGCCCGGAAGCGCTCGACGAAATGCCGGTTCTCGAGCGTGTAGCCGTAGATGCCGGCCTCGTCCTCGAGCACCGGCATGAGGCCCTGCTCGGCGTTCTGCTTCTCGACGAGGTCCTCTCCGGCGCTGCCGGTGACCTCGCGGGACAGAAACACCTTGAGGCCGGTCGCGAGCGAATTGAACTCCATCGCGTATTCCGGGCCGAGGAGCTCGAGGGTGATGCGCAGGCCGGGGCCGACATAGGCCCACGAGGTCGTCGCCTCGATCACCGCCTGGTTGCCGTCGGGGTCCACGAGGGTGAGGAGGCCGCGGGCGAAATCCTCGGCCGGCCGGCGGGCGTAGTCGATCTCGCCGCCGGTGCGCCGGCGCAGGAGGTCGGCATAGTGCGGGCGCTGCCATTTCAGCGTCGACACGGTGCCGTTGGCGCTGACGAGCTTCAGGCGGTCGCGCGGCTCGCCCGGCGCGGTCAGGAGGAACCGGGCCACCTCGACCGAGTGGCACATCATGTCGGAGAGGACGCCGCCGCCCTGGCGCCGTCCGTCCCAGAACCAGGGCTCGTGCGGGCCCGAATGCTCCTCCGTCGCGCGGGCGAGATAGGGGCGCCCGCTGTTCGGCACGGCGCGGCGCCAGACGATGTCGCGGCCGCGCTGGACGGCGGTCGAGAACAGCTGGTTCTCGAGGTAGCCGTGCAGGAGGCCGGAGTCCTCGGCGAGGCGCAGCATCTCCCGAGCTTCCGCGAGGGTTCGCGCCAGCGGCTTCTCGCAGGCGACGGCGAAGACCGACGTCCGCCCGGCTTTCCGGGCGGCGTGGATCTCCCGCATGGCGTCGAGGCGCGTGTGGTTCGGGCTCGCGATCCAGATCGCGTCGATCTCACCCGAGGCGAGCATGGCCTCGAGGTTCGCAAAGGCCCGGCAGGGGCCGAGCCCCGCCTCGTTCGCCATCGCGGCGAAGGCCTCGCGTCGCTTGGAGGTCGCGGAGACCACGCCGGCGACCACCGCGTCGCGAACGCCGAGGAGCGAGCGCAGATGGAACT
>DATLFZ010000568.1:0-11534 GCA_035540795.1 Beijerinckiaceae bacterium
GGAGGAGCCGCCGTCGGAGCCGGACCTTGCCCCGAACCGAGCGTGCCGGCCGCGATCGAACCGGCGGGAGTCCCCGAACGTCGGCTGGAACTTCCCGTGGCGGGGTAGCGCTCACGGCCGTTCGAACGCGGATGGGAGGGAGCAGGGGGGCGACGGGCACCCGTCGCCCGATCAGCGAGCACGCGCCACCGCACGCCGGCGGGCCGTGCGGCGATCTTCCGACGGCTGACGCGGGGCGTCGAGCTCACCGACGCCGGCAAGCTCCTGCTCGACCAGGCGCGCATGATCGGACTGGAACGTCGCCGACGGCCTGCTGTCATCTCAGCTCGACCCCGGACGGCATCCACTTCCGCAAGAAGCTCGCCGTGCCGGGCCCGCGAGCCGACGTTCCGGTCTGAGAAGCGGCGGGTGGAACTCCGGGATTGCTCCGATTGATCCGCGTCAACCGCTCGCGCAGGCTGTCGGCGCATAGGTGATCCGGCTTGGAGCGGGCGATCGTGACAGCGGGCGATCTTCTTCTTTCGGCCGAGGCGGACCGGCTCGGCCTCGCCGCGACGGGCGCATGGGTCGCCGCCGCCGCCGAGGACCTCGAGAAGCGCGTCGAGCAGGCGGCGACCCCGGCCGCGAAGACCGTGGTTCTCGACCTGGGGAGGGTCGAGGCCCTCGACGTCTACGGCGCCTGGCTGCTGCAGCGGCTCGTCCGTGACGCCGACGCGCGCGGCCAGACCGTCCGCGTCGAAGCCGTGCCGGAGCGGTTCCGGGCGCTCTTCGACCGGGTCGCGGAAACCAACCGCAAGCCCGCCCGGCCGCGGGAGCGGACCCCGCTCCTCCTCGTCCCCATCGAGCGCACCGGCCGCGCCGTGGTCGAGGCGGGCATCGATCTCCTCGGCCTCGTCGCCATGATCGGTGCCCTCGCCGGCGCCTTCGGCCGCGCGGTCGCGAGGCCGGCGAGCCTGCGATTGACCTCGATCGTCCACCACCTCGACCGAGTCGGCTGGCAGGCCGTGCCCATCGTCCTCCTCATCACCTTCCTGATCGGCTGCATTATCGCGCAGCAGGCGATCTTCCATTTCCGCAAGTTCGGCGCCGACGATTACGTCGTCGACCTCGTCGGCATCCTGATCCTGCGCGAGATCGGCGTCCTCCTCGTCGCCATCATGGTGGCGGGGCGCTCGGGCAGCGCCTACACGGCCGAGCTCGGGTCGATGAAGATGCGCGAGGAGATCGACGCGCTGCGCACCATGGGCCGCGACCCGGTCGAGGTCCTGATGCTGCCGCGGGTCCTCGCGCTCCTCCTCGCCCTCCCGATGCTGACCTTCCTCGGCGCGATGGCCGCCCTCTTGGGCGCCGGGCTCGTCGCCTGGCTCTACGGCGACATGACGCCGACGATCTTCCTGGCCCGGCTGCGGGAGGCCGTCTCGCTCACCGAGTTCAAGGTGGGCATGATCAAGGCACCCTTCATCGCCCTCGTCATCGGCGCGATCGCGTGCCGGGAGGGGCTCGCGGTGCAGGGCAGTGCCGAATCCCTCGGCCTGCACACCACCACCTCCGTGGTGAAGGCGATCTTCCTGGTGATCGTGCTCGACGGGCTGTTCGCCATCTTCTTCGCTTCGATCGGGATGTGAGCGGTGGTCGCGGAGCCGGTTCCGGTCGTGCGGGTGAGCGATCTCGTCGTCGGCTTCGGCGATCGCATCGTCCTCGACCGGCTGTCGCTCGCGGTGCGCCCCGGTGAGGTCATGGGCCTGGTCGGTGCCTCCGGCGGCGGCAAGTCCGTCCTCCTGCGCACGATCATCGGCCTCCTGCCCCGGCGCTCCGGCACCATCGAAGTGCTCGGGACCGACCTCGACCCCGATCGGGAGGAGGAATTACGGGCGGTGGAGCGCCGCTGGGGCGTCCTGTTCCAGCACGGCGCCCTGTTCTCGTCGCTCACCGTGCTCCAGAACGTGCAGTTCCCGATGCGGGAATATCTCCACATCTCCGAGCGGCTCATGCGCGAGGTGGCGATCGCCAAGCTCGAGCTCGTCGGGCTGACGGCGGACGACGCCGAGAAGCTGCCCTCCGAGCTGTCGGGCGGCATGACCAAGCGCGCCGCCCTCGCCCGTGCCCTCGCCCTCGATCCCGAGATCGTGTTTCTCGACGAGCCGACGTCCGGCCTCGATCCGATCACCGCCGGGGCGTTCGACCGGCTCATCCGCACCCTGCAGCAGACCCTCGGCCTGACCGTGCTGATGGTCACCCACGACCTCGACAGCCTCTATGCGGGCTGCGACCGGGTCGCGGTGCTGGCGGACGGCCGGATCGTGGCGCTCGGCCCGCTCTCGGCCATGCTCGAATCCGAGCACCCGTGGGTGAAGGCCTATTTTCGCGACGACCGGGCCAGGGTGGCGCTGCACGCCGAGCCGGCGGAAGACGGGAGGCGACATGGAAACGCGGGCTAGATACCTCCTCGTCGGCTTCTTCTCGCTCGCGGTGATCGCCGGTGGCTTCCTCTTCGTCTACTGGCTCGACAGCGCCGGCGGGCTCGGCGCGCGCGCCGTCTACCAGATCCGGTTCCAGGGGGCGGTGCTCGGGCTTCGGCCCGGCTCCGCGGTCCTCTTCAACGGAATCCGGGTCGGGGACGTGACGGGGCTCGCCGTGGTGTCGGAAGAGCCTCGCGAGGTCCGGGCGACGATCTCCGTCCAGGAGGGCACGCCGGTGCGGACCGACACGGCGGTCAGCGTCGAGAGCCAGGGCCTGATGGGCGCCCCCGTCGTGATGCTCCGCGGCGGCAAGGCCGACGCACCGGCCCTCCCGACCGCGCGGGCCGCCCCGGGCACGCTGGTCGCCGACCCGACCGCGACCGAGGACGTGACCCATGCCGCGACCGAGACGTTGCGGATGGTGCGCGGCGTCGTCGCCGAGAACGCCGAGCCGCTGCGCAGCGCGATCGCGAACATCAACACCTTCTCGGCCGCCCTCGCGCGCAACTCCGAGCACATCGACGGCATCGTGCAGGGCCTGCTGCGGCTCACCGGCGGCGGCGACCGCAAACCGACCCCGGTGTTCGACCTGCCCGCGCCCCGCGACCTGCCGCGACCCGCCAAGCCGCCCGCCGGACCGATGACGATCGCGGAGCCGAAGGCCCTCGTCCTCTACGATACCCAGCGGCTCCTCGCCCGCGGACCTCGCGGCGAGACCGTCCCCCTGGAGGGTGCGCAGTGGAGCGACAGCCTGCCCAAGCTGGTGCAGGCCAAGTTGCTGCAGGCCTTCGAGAACGCCGGCTACCAGGCGGTCGCGGCGCAGCCCCTCGACGCAAACGGCGGCGAGCAGCTCCTCGTCGAGATCCGCTCGTTCCACATCGAGACGGCGACGGCCGAAGGGCAGATCGAGCTCGCGGCGCGCGTTCAGACGGACGGACAGGTCGTCGAGAGCCGCACCTTCCGGGCCACCACCCCGCTGCAAGGCGCCCAGCCTGCCGACGCCGCCGGCGCCTTCGCCGAGGCGTTCGCGCGCGTGGCGCGCGACCTCGTCGGGTGGTGGAACGATCGTGCGTGAGGGTCAGCGGGAGGTGCGCGCGAGGTCGATCGAGACGCGGCTGAGCTCCGCCGCGTCGGTGCGGATCGTGACCGACTGGCGATCGGCCCGCGTCGACAGGGCGAGGGTGGCGGAGAAGCCCGGGCCTTGGACCGTCGCGTCGATACGGCCGCCGCGGGCGCGACCCACGATGCTGCCGGTGACGTTGCGCCGCGCCTCGACCCAGCTCCCGCGGATGGGGCCGCCCTCGTCCCGCATGTCGGTGCGCAGCTCGAACGTGTAGCTGTCGCTGGCGCAGGTGAGGTTCTGCACAAGCGTCGTGCCGTTGGGGCCGGCCTCGTAATAGGCTTGGCAGCGCAAGCGCTCCGTTCCGGTCCCGGTGGCGAGGGAGCCCGCTCCCGACCAATGCCCCGAGAACCCGGCGAAGGGCCCCTGCTGCGGCGCCTGTGCAGAGGCGAGCGACGGCATGGCGAGAAGCGCCGCCACGGCGGCTCGAAACACGGGCTTTCCGAGGATCATGGCTGTTACAATCCCTCCGCTCGGACCTCGGTCGTCCAGCACTTCGAGCTCGGCTCCCGGTCGGCCCGCGGGCGCCTCAGGCGACTTGATGGATGGGAAGGCTCGGGCCGTCCTTGACGTTCGTCAAGGCCGGCGCGGTCGTGGGCGCAGGGTGCTGGCCGCGACCGCGGCTACGTCGAGCGCCCCCGACTCCCCTCGCCGGCTTGATCTCCCGCAAGGCGATCCCGCGCTTCCTCCGTCAACCTCGACGACGCTCGCGAGGAGACCGGAATGGCTGAAGCTTTCGTTCTGCGGTTCCAGGAGGTCGGATCGTCTGACGTCGGTCGCGTCGGCGGCAAGAACGCCTCCCTCGGGGAGATGATCCGGGCACTCGGCGCCAAGGGCGTGCGGGTCCCCGGCGGCTTCGCCACCACGGCGGCGGCGTATCGGGCCTTCGTCGCCGAGAACCGCCTCGAGCGGGGGCTGAAGGAGGCGCTCGAGGGCTACCATTCCGGCTCGGCGTCGCTGCAGGAGACGGGCGCCGCCATCCGTCATCTCTTCCTCGAAGGGGAGTTCCCGCGGGCGATCGCCGACGACGTGGTGCGGGCCTATCGGGAGCTGTCCGGCGGCGCCGCGGTCGCCGTCGCCGTCCGCAGCAGCGCCACCGCCGAGGACCTGCCCGAGGCGAGCTTCGCCGGCCAGCAGGAGACCTTCCTGAACGTGCGCGGCGAACGCGACCTCCTCGAGGCCTGCCGGCGCTGCTACGCCTCGCTCTTCACCGACCGCGCCATCAGCTACCGCGAGACCAAGGGCTTCGACCACCTGCAGGTGGCGCTCTCGATCGGCGTCCAGACCATGGTCCGGGCCGACCGGGCCGGATCGGGCGTGATGTTCTCGATCGACACGGAGACGGGCTTCCCCCGGGCCGCCGTGATCAGTGCCGCCTGGGGCCTCGGCGAGAACGTCGTCCAGGGCACGGTCAACCCGGACAAGTATCTCGTCTTCAAGCCCTTCCTCGCCCGCGAGGGCCTCGTTCCGATCATCGAGAAGACCCTCGGCGCCAAGGAGCGCAAGATGGTCTACGCCGAGGGCGGCGGCGGGCGGACGAAGAACGTCAACACCACCGCCCGCGAGCGCCAGGCCTTCGTTCTCGCCGACCACGAGATCCTGCAGCTCGCCCGCTGGGCCGTCGTCATCGAGGAGCATTACGGGCGGCCCATGGACATGGAATGGGCCAAGGACGGCGAGACCGGCGGCCTGTTCATCGTCCAGGCCCGGCCCGAGACGATCCAGGCCCTCAAGGCGAAGAGCGCCATCACGAGCTATCGCCTGAAGGGCAAGGGCAAGCGCCTCGTCGCCGGCGCCGCCATCGGCGAGGCGATCGCCGCCGGCCCCGCCTGCCTGATCCGGTCGGCCGACGAGATCGACCGCTTCCGCGACGGCGCCATCCTGGTCACCGAGAACACCGATCCCGACTGGGTGCCGATCATGAAGCGGGCGGCCGGCATCGTCACCGACCGGGGCGGCACGACGAGCCATGCCGCCATCGTCAGCCGCGAACTGGGCGTGCCGGCGATCGTCGGCACGCAGCACGCGACCGAGGCGATCGCCGACGGTCAGGAGATCACGCTGTGCTGCGCCGAGGGCGACGAGGGGCACGTCTACGAGGGCCGGCTCCCCTTCGAGCAGGTCGAGATCGAGCTCGGCGACCTGCCCGAAACCCGCACCGCGATGATGGTCAACGTCGCGAGCCCCGCCGCCGCGTTCAAGTGGTGGCGGCTGCCGACGCAAGGGGTCGGCCTCGCCCGCATGGAGTTCATCATCAACAACATCATTAAGATTCACCCGATGGCGCTCCTGCACCCGGAGGCGGTGGAGGCGGGCGAGCGCCGGCGGATCGAGGACCTGACCCGGGGCTACGACGACCGGCGCGCCTATTTCGTCGACACCCTCGCCCGCGGCATCGCCAAGATCGCCGCGCCCTTCCACCCGCACCCGGTCATCGTCCGGCTGAGCGACTTCAAGAGCAACGAATACGCGCATCTCATCGGCGGCGCGGCCTTCGAGCCGGCGGAGGAGAACCCGATGCTCGGCCTGCGCGGCGCGTCGCGCTACTACAGCGACCGCTACCGGGACGGCTTCGCCCTCGAATGCCGGGCCCTGCGCAAGGTCCGGGACGAGATCGGCTTCACGAACGGATTGCCATGATCCCGTTCTGCCGCACGCCGAAGGAGGCGGACGCGGTGCTCGCCGTCATGGCGGCGAACGGGCTCGGGCGCGGCGAGCACGGGCTGCAGGTCTACATGATGTGCGAGATCCCCTCGAATGTGATCCTCGCCGAGGCCTTCGCGGAGCGCTTCGACGGCTTCTCCATCGGCTCGAACGACCTGACCCAGCTCGTGCTGGGCGTCGACCGGGATTCGGCCGAACTGGCGCCCCTGTTCGACGAGCGCGACGAAGCCGTGAAGGCGATGATCCGGGACGTGATCCGCAAGGCCCGGGCCCGCGGGATCAAGATCGGCATCTGCGGCCAGGCGCCGAGCAATTATCCGGACTTCGCCGCCTTCCTGGTCGAGGAGGGGATCGATTCGATCTCGCTCAACCCGGACAGCTTCGTCGCGACGGTGCGGCGCGTCGCCGAGGCGGAGCGCGGGCGCGAACGCAGCGGGGAGCACCGATGAGCTACGCCAACATCCTCCTCCAGATCGACCTCGACGCGTTCCCGACCGCGACCGTCCATCTCGCCGCCCGCCTCGCCGACCGCTATGGCGCGCGGCTCATCGGAGCCGCTGCCGAAGGCCTGCGGCCGCCGCTCGTGGTCGATGGCGTCGCGGTCGACGACGAGGCGACCCGCACCGCCGAGCGCGCCCGCATCGAGGCCCAGCTCGGCACGGTCGAGCAGCGCTTTCGCGGGCTCGTCGGACACCTTCCGGACATTGACTGGCGCGGCGGCGTCGCCGCGCCCGCGGCGAACCTCCTGCGCCACGCCCGGGCGGCGGACCTGATCGTGCTGCCGCGTCGCCCGTACCACGGCGACGCCGACGCGCTGCGCACGGTCGATCCCGCCGAGATCGTCGTGGAGGCCGGACGCCCCGTGCTCGTGGTGCCGTGGGGCCGCGAGACGATCTCGGCCCGGAGCGTCGTCGTCGCCTGGAAGAACACCCGCGAGGCGCGCCGGGCGCTGCGCGAGTCGGTGCGGTTCCTCGCCAGCGCCGAGGAGGTCACGCTCCTCGGCATCCAGGAGCCGGACGCGACCGAGCCGATCAAGCCCGAACTCGAGGACGTCGCCGGTTACCTGCGCCGTCACGCGGTGACGGCGAACGTCTCGATCCGCCGGGAGATCAAGGGCACGGTCGCCGACGAACTCATCCTCGCGGCGAGCGCCGCCGGCGCCGACCTGATCGTCGCCGGGGCCTACGGCCATTCCCGGTTCCGGGAATGGGTGCTCGGCGGCGTCACCCGGGACCTCATGCGCGACGCGCCGGTCCCCTGCTTCTTCTCGCACTGACGGACCCGGCTCCGGCCACCCCTTCGAGGGCCGCTCCATGACCCTGAACCTCCGCTTCCACGGGGCCGCCGGCGCGGTGACCGGGTCCTGCTTCGCACTGACGACGGACCGGGCCCGGGTGCTGGTCGATTGCGGCATGTTCCAGGGCCCCAAATCCGAGAAGGAGCTGAACTACCGGCCGTTTCCCTTTACCCCCACGGACCTCGACGGCGTCCTCCTCACCCACGCCCACATCGACCACAGCGGCCTCCTGCCGAAGCTCGTGAAGGCGGGCTTCGCGGGGCCGATCCATGCCACACGGGCGACCATCGACCTGTGCTCGGTGATGCTGCCGGATTCGGGCTTCATCCAGGAGATGGAGGTCGAGCAGCTCAACCGGCGCAACCTGCGTCGCGGCCTGCCCGAGGTGTCGCCGATCTACACGGCCGATGACGCCGCGGCGGCGCTCACGCAGTTCCGCCCGGCGCCGTTCGAAACCTGGATTGCGGTCGCCCCCGGAATCCGGGCCCGCTACTGGAATGCCGGTCATCTCCTCGGGTCGGCCTCGATCGAGGTCGAGGCGGAGGACGGGCGAGAGCGCACGCGGATCCTCTTTTCGGGCGACGTCGGCCCCCGGCACAAGGCGCTCCAGTTCGATCCCGAGGCGTCGAGCGGCTTCGACCATGTGGTCTGCGAGGCGACCTACGGCGACACCGATCGCCCACGCACATCCCAAGCCGGGCGGCGCAAGCAGCTCGCCCGCGAAGTGGCCGACGCCGCCAAGCGGCGAGGCGTGCTCCTGATCCCCTCCTTCGCCGTGGAGCGCACGCAGGAGCTCCTCGTCGACCTCGTCGCCCTGATGGACGAGGGGACGCTCCCCACCATCCCGATCTTCATCGACTCCCCGCTCGCCAGCCGGGCGAGCGCGATCTTCCGGGCGCATGCGGGCGAGATCGAGGACGGGGACGCGCTGGTCCGGGCTCTCGACGCCCACAACGTGCGCTTCACCGAGAGCGTGGAGCAGAGCAAGGCGATCGACCGCATCCGCAGCTTCCACATCGTCATCGCCGCGAGCGGCATGTGCGAGGCCGGGCGCATCCGCCACCACCTCAAGGCGTGGCTGTGGCGCGAGGAGGCGACGGCTCTGTTCGTCGGGTTCCAGGCGCAGGGCACCCTCGGCCGCATCCTGCAGGAGGGCGCGTCGCGGGTGCGCATCATGGGCGAGGAGGTGCGGGTGCGCGCCCGCATCCGAACGCTCGACGCCTATTCCGGCCACGCGGACGGGGGCGAGCTGGAGGCGTGGCTGCGCGCCCGCCTGCCGATCGCCCAGAATCTCTTCCTCGTGCACGGCGAGGAGGCGGCGCTCGCCGGGCTGAAGCGGCGGGCGTCCGCGTTCCACGATGCAGGGCGGATCCTCATCCCCACCCTCGACGAGGGTTACGCGCTGACGCCCGAGGGCGCGCGCCCGATCGGGGAACCGCGCCGGATCGAGCCGTCGCCTGTCGGGCATCCGGACTGGCACAACGAGCTGTCGCGGCTGATTCTCGACGTCGGAACCGCGGTCCGCGGTGCCCCGGGCGACGAGGCGAGGCGCGACCTCGTCCGTCGGTTGCGCGAACAACTCGGGGCGGAGGGTCAGGCGGAGGTGCGTTGACGCAGATCATGGCCGCTGCCGGGCCGGTCTCCGATCCTGCCGCCGCCGTTCGTGGAGACACCCATGCCCGCCGAGGCGATCCGCCTGGTTCAGAGCGCTGCGCCGGCGAGCCCCGCGGCCGGGGGAGAGATCGCCGCTGCGCCTGCCCCATGCGGGGAGCCGGAGGCGAGCGATCCGCTCGACGCGTTGGCCGCCGTCCTCGATCGCAACGCCCATGCGGCGATCGCGCGGGCGACGCTCGGTCTCTCGCCGGCGGCGGTGGTCGGGGCGGGCATGGACTGGTTCGCGCACCTCGCCTTCTCCCCCGGGAAGCAGGCCCAGCTCGCCGCCAAAGCGGTTCGCAAATGGACGCGCCTCACGAATTTCGCCCTCGCCTGCTGCGGTGGGGCGGGTCGCGCCGCGCCTTGCATCGAACCTCTGCCGCAGGACCGGCGCTTCGCCGCCGAGGAATGGCAGGGCTTTCCCTACAACCTGATCTCGCAGGCCTTCCTGCTGCAGCAGCAATGGTGGCACAACGCCACCACCGGGGTGGAGGGCGTCACCCGCCAGCACCAGAACGTGGTCGAGTTCGCCTCGCGCCAGCTCCTCGACATGGTCGCGCCGTCGAACTTTCTCGCGACGAACCCGGTCGTGCAGCGCCGAACGATCGAGACCGGCGGGCGCAACCTCCTCGCCGGCCTCGGCAACCTCTTGGAGGACTGGGAGCGCCTCCTCCGCGACAGGCCGCCGGCCGGCGCGGAAGGGTTCCGGGTCGGCCGCGACGTCGCCGTCACCCCCGGCAGGGTCGTCTACCGCAACCGGTTGATCGAGCTGATCCAGTACGCCCCCGCCACCGGGACGGTGCGCCCCGAGCCGGTCCTGATCGTGCCGGCCTGGATCATGAAGTACTACATCCTCGACCTATCGCCGCAGAACTCGCTCGTGCGCCACCTCGTCGCGCAGGGCTTTTCCGTTTTCGCGATCTCGTGGAGGAACCCGACCGAGGCGGATCGCGACCTCGGCCTTGAAGACTACCGGCGGCTCGGCGTCCTCGCCACCCTCGAGGCGATCGGCGGGATCCTGCCGGCCCGGAAGGTCCACGCGGTCGGCTACTGCCTCGGCGGCACCCTCCTGTCGATCGCCGCCGCCGCGATGGCGCGGGACGGGGACGAGCGGCTGAAGTCGATCAGCCTGTTCGCCGCCCAGCAGGACTTCACGGAGGCCGGCGAACTGACCCTCTTCATCAACGAGAGCCAGGTCCATTTCCTCGAGGATCTGATGTGGAGCCAAGGCTACCTCGACACCCGGCAGATGGCCGGCGCCTTCCAGCTCCTGCGCTCGAACGACCTCGTCTGGTCCCGGGTCGTGCGCGACTACCTCATGGGCGAGCGCACGCCCATGTCGGACCTCATGGCCTGGAACGCCGACGCCACCCGGATGCCCTCCCGCATGCATTCCGAGTATCTGCGGCGGCTCTTCCTCGACAACGACCTCGCCGAGGGTCGCTTCGCGGTCGACGGGCGGCCGGTCGCGCTCACCGACATCCGCGCGCCGATCTTCGCCGTCGGCACCGAGCGGGACCACGTCGCGCCCTGGCGCTCCGCCTTCAAGGTCCACCTCCTCACCGACACCGACGTGACCTTCCTCCTCACCACGGGCGGGCACAACGCCGGCATCGTCTCCGAGCCGGGTCGGGCGGGGCGGTCGTACCGGGTGCTGAGCAAGCGCGCCGAGGACCGCTACGTCGATCCCGACACGTGGCAGGGGCTGGCGCCGCGCCGGGAGGGCTCCTGGTGGCCGGAATGGGTGCGCTGGCTCGAGGCGCGCTCCGGAGCCCCGGTCCCGCCGCCGCCCATGGGGGCCGCCCTCGCGGACGCCCCCGGCACCTACGTCCTCGAGCCGTGAGGAGGAACGCATGAACGTCACCCTGCAGGATTGCATCGCCCTGTGCGGGCTCGAGGAGGACGAGGTCGCCGCCATCGCCGAGCACGAGCACATGCCCGACATCGCCGCGGCGGCGCTGGCCCACTACCTCCTCCGACAGGCCGGCGGCGCCGACCGCATCCGGGACATGCTCGCGGACGACGTGCGCGCCGCCCTGCGGCGGGGCGACAAGGCGCATGCGCGCGAGCTTCTGGCGGCGCTGCGCCACTTCCTCGCGACCCACCGGGACGAGCTCCACGCCGACCGGGCGCGATGAAGGTGACCCGGTGCGGGCCATGATGCTGGAAGCGATCGGGAGGCCGCTCGTCCTGCGCGATCGGCCGGTCCCGGAGCCCGGGCCGGGCGAGATCCGCGTCCGCGTCGAGGCCTGCGCAGGGCGGTGGGAGATCGCCCGCTGGCTCTGGCAGCGACGGATCCTTGTCGAGGCCCGCTAGCAGGCTGTTGAAGAAGGAACGCTTC